>JALSUJ010000462.1 GCA_027071355.1 Gammaproteobacteria bacterium
ATCGAACAGCACAAGGGCCGGATTATTATTAACTCAGAATTTCAGGAAGGTACCAATGTGATTATTATATTACCCACATCCCCCATAGAAATTCAGACTGCAGTTTAGAGACTTAAATTTAAAAAAGACAGGATCATGAGTACCATTTTAATTATTGATGATGACATAGCAAGCTGCCGGATGCTGCAGATGCATTTTCAGGGCCAGGGTCATAGTGTTGCCCTTGCTCATTCTGTAGATGAAGGTCTGGCACAGGTCGACAGGATACAGCCGAAAATAATTATTCTTGATATCCGTATGCCGGGACGTAGTGGTCTGGAAGGACTGCCGGACATTAAGCTTACTTTTCCTAATAGTCGCATCCTGATGATTACCGCTTTTCATGATATGAACAGTACCATTCAGGCTATGCAGGATGGCGCTGATGACTATATTCATAAACCCATTGATTTAACGGAACTGGATGCCGCAGTTAATAAGGCTTTATTGTCACAATCTGACTCTGCTGACGATATCCAGATAGAATCCTCTCTTTTTTCAGATTCCGATCTGAACACCATGGTGGGCAGCAGCTCTGCTATGAGAGATATTTTTAAACTTATTGGCAGAGTGGCTCAAAGCCCGGCCTCCGTACTGATTACTGGTGAAAGCGGCACCGGAAAGGAACTGGTTGCCCGTGCCATTCATCTTTCCAGTGAACGTGCCTCAGGGCCGTTTATTGCTATTAACTGTGCTGCATTAGTGGAAACCTTACTGGAATCTGATATGTTTGGGCATGAAAAAGGGGCTTTTAGTGGTGCAGTCAGTAAACAGACAGGTAAATTTGCCCTAGCCAATAACGGCACTATTTTTCTAGATGAAGTCGGGGAACTGTCCCTCAATATGCAGGCTAAATTATTAAGAGTGCTGCAGGAAAAAGAATTTATTCCGGTTGGGGGAAAAAGCACTCAAACCACCAATGCCCGGGTAATTGCTGCCACTAATATTAATTTTTCTGATCAGGTTAAAGAGGGTCAGTTCCGCGAAGATCTGTTTTATCGTCTGCAGGTGGTAAATAGCCATATCCCACCCCTGCGGGAACGCAAGGAAGATATTTTTGACCTGACCCAGGTACTATTGAGCAGAGCCAATAAGGAAATGAACCGTAATGTCAGCCGGGTAACCATTGATGTAATGCAGGCTTTATGTGATTATGAGTGGCCGGGTAATGTACGGGAACTGGAAAATGTACTGATAAAATCTGTGGCCATCGCCACCAGAGATGTTATTAGCGCTGATTTGATACCAGACAAAATTATCCAGCATATTCCAGAACACATAGAACAACGCCCTGAGCATACTGAGGATATATGTCAGTTAAGCTTGCAGGATATAGAAAAACTGCATATACAAAGAGTCCTGGAAGCAGCTGATGGTCACAAGGGCAAAACCTGTGAAATTCTGGGGATCTCCCGGCCGCGTTTAAGACGGCTAATCAAACAATATCAGTTATCAGAACCGCCTGAGTCTGAGTCCGAACCATGATCAGGATCAGAGCCAGACTCTAATTCCATACCAGGGGATGTTCAATTTCAGAGATCCGAAAAAGGTCATAAATCATGATTACTCATATTTTAAAATACCGTTTTTTTTTATTGCTGCTGTGCTTTTCAGGAACCATTCTAATACCCTTCAATCCGGCTTTTTCACAGTCTGAAAACACTCAATCTCAAACCAGTACTCAAAAACAGAAACAGAAACAGAAACAGAATCTAGCCAAGGATAAGAATAAAATAAAAGGCGGAGATTTCAGCCTGATAGGTAAAAATGGCTGGGTATCCTTAAGTGATTTTCGCGGCAAAGTAGTGGCCCTGTACTTTGGTTACACGCAATGCCCAGATGTTTGTCCAACCAGTTTAAGCTTATTATCCAGTGCTATTAAGCAGCTTAGTACGGAGGAGAAAAAACGCTTCCAGAGTATTTTTATCAGCGTTGATCCGGGTCGGGATACACCTGAAATTCTGGCAGACTATGTCGGGTATTTTGATAAAGATATGATTGGACTCAGCGCAGCTCCAGATGATCTGGATCCAGTTGTTGCTCAATATGGCGCATTTTATGAAAAAGTCCCCTTATCCAATTCTGCCTTATATTATAGTGTTGATCACACCTCAGAGACCTATATTATTGGTAAGGACGGCAAACTATTTGCCACTTTGCCCCATGCGACAGATTCAGAGACTATTTTAAAAATGATACGCGAAGCTATGGCTGAACAGGTACCCGGCAGCATCTCACAGTAAACAGTTATATGTCATGTAACTAACAGGCATAAAAAAGCCCCCTATTCTGTTTATAAGAATAAGGGGCTTTTTACAGAGCAATTATATTGCTTACTGTGGTTGAACCTGCGCAGCCTGCAAGCCTTTCGGCCCTTTTTCCACTTCATAGGTTACACTCTGACCTTCATTCAGAGTTTTAAAACCGTCACCAAGAATAGCGCGAAAATGTACGAAAACATCATCACTACCATCATCAGGGCTAATAAAGCCATAACCTTTAGATTCGTTGAACCACTTAACTGTACCAGTACTCATTGTATAAATCCTAAAACTAACTTAAATTACAAGGCAAGTATTCACTCAGACAGGCTGAATTAGCACTTACAATATTGATTGTGCATATGAAACAATGAGGATTTAACGACATAAAGAAAATCATAATAACGAAAATTATCATAAAAATTCTTAGGAAAAAACCGCCTTGAGTCATTGCAGGCTAATCGACTATAACCTATTTAAAAAAATAATCCAATAGTCTTGGTAACAGGATATGCAAAAAAAACAGGACTTGCAATAGGGTTTTACCTAATTTATCTACTGAATTATATTATAACAGGCAAAATTTACCGTTTAACAACTCGATTTCTACCCTCTTCCTTAGCCTGATAAAGCGCTTTATCTGCCCGGGCAATCAATTGCTGGGGATTATCTATCTCTCCTCCTGCGATCTCTTCTCCAAATTGTGCCACCCCAAAACTGGCGGTTAAATGTTCTATCACTTTAAAGGAATGCTGAGCAATCAGAAGTCTTAATTTATCTGCCTGTACCGCAGCGTCTTCCAGACAGGTATTTGGAATAACCAGCATAAACTCTTCACCGCCCCAGCGCCCCGGAATATCGGTTTTACGAATATTATCCTTAATTAACTGTGAAAATTCCTGCAGGACTATATCACCACTCTGATGGCCATATCGATCATTGACCGCTTTAAAGTGATCAATATCTATAATGATTACACTAAATGGCTGCTGATAGCGTTGATAAAGATTAGCCTGTTTTATTAGTTCCTGATCAAGTTTTATCCGGTTAAACATTTGAGTCAGATTATCAGTAATAGAAATAACTTTTAATTTTTCATTATATTTTTTCAGGACATAAAAACGATACCATATAAATGTTAATATGACCGCCATAAGTATCAGCCATGGCCATAAATCCCTGTAATTAACAACTTTTTCATAACGAATAGCCAGCCATTGATTGAGTATCTGCTGTTTCTGTTTTTCTGTAATAGCGCTAATGGCTTTATCAAAAATCTGCAGCAGCTGCGGCTCATCATTACGTGTTGCCACTCCCAGCTCCCATTTATCATCAAACTTACCAGCAATTTTTAACTCACTGACAAAATTCCTCTGAAATTCATAACCGATAGTTACCAGGGTATCAATAAAGCCATACAATTCACCCTTATTGACTTTTTCCAGACCTTCATGAAGTGAATCCACATCAATAATAGTCATATACGGGTATTTTTTACGCAGAATTTCACCAAATGCATAGCCTTTTACTACACCCAGTTTTTTGCCTTTTACTTTAGTCAGATCTGCTATAAAAAACTTATCGGTTCGGGTGGCCATAACCAGAGGAATAGAAAGATAGGGGCGAGTAAAATTCATATAAGTCAGACGTTCTTCAGTCGGCATGGCCAGAGAAAAAATATCACATTTTCTGGCTTTGGCGTATTCTATAGATTGTGCCCAGGAGCGGGTTTTAACCAGTTTAATTGGTATTCCAATCTTGTTCTCTAAAATTCTCATATAGTCTGCAGTCATACCAATATGCTGACCATTTTCAATTTTTTCCAGCGGCATCCAGTCAGGATCAATACACATAGTTATTACCCGTTTCTGCTGCAGATATTGATGCTCCTCCTCTGTCAGGTTCAATTGTGCAATTGCTGCAGAATAATATGCGCAGGCAAATAACAGTATCATAATTTTAATGAGCAATTTATTCATCAACTTCCATCATACCTAGTATCAAACTTACCTGATCCCACTGCTATCAGCCTTTTTTTTTAATCTGGCTGTACTATTATCTGCCAGCTTATTAACAAAGGTATTAACAGGTACAGGTTTTGAAAAATAATACCCCTGATAAAGATAACATTGGTTTGCTAATAGAAAATCAAGCTGCTGTCGTGTTTCCACACCTTCAGCAATCACTTCCAGGCCCAGATTTCTGGCCATCATAATAATGGTTCTGACAATAGCATCATCATTTTTGTCAATATTAATATCACGAATAAAGGAACGGTCTATTTTTAACATATTTACCGGTAAAGATTTCAGATAGGATAATGATGAATACCCGGTACCAAAGTCATCCACAGAAAAATGAATTCCCATTTCCTGCAGCTGTTTCATTTTTTCAGCAAACATGGAAAAATTACCTATTAGCGTCTGTTCAGTGATTTCTATTTCCAGAAAATGGGCCGGTACCTGATATTTTTCAAGCAACTCTTTGACTTCAGCAACAAAATCACCACGTCCAAACTGACAGGGACTGACATTAACTGCAATACGTTTAAAGGTATCAGGCACATTACCCTTTAATATTTCATGCAGGGTTTCCAGTACCATAGAAAAAACTTCTTTGCCCAGAGCATGAATCAGACCGGACTCTTCTGCAACCGGAATGAATTCTGCCGGTGAGATAAAACCATGTTCATGATGTTCCCATCTTACCAGAGCTTCTGCAGAGATTATCTGATAGTGATCATTATATTGAGGCTGTAAATAAACCGTCAGGCCCTGTGCCTGTAATGCCATTCGCAATTCATTCTGTAAATAAAGACGATGCTCAAGGATATTCTGCATATAGGAAGAAAACAGCTTAATAGTATTCTTACCACTGTTTTTAGCCTGATACATGGCAATATCAGCATATTTAACCAGATCATGATTATCTCTGCTTTCTTCCGGAAACAGAACAATACCAATGCTGCAGCTTATCTGATGTGAGAATCCCTCCAGCTCATAGGGTATTTTAAGACTATTAAGAATTTTACCGGCAGTAGCCTGGGCCTGAGATGATGCGGTTAATACATTATTCTCCAGATCCGACAGCAAAATTACAAATTCATCCCCCCCCAGACGGCAGGCCAGATCCTCTTTACGCAGCAAATTATTGATACGTCGTGCTGATTCCTGTAATAATAAATCCCCAATACGATGGCCACTGGTATCATTGACCGTTTTAAAATCATCCAGATCGATAAATAATAAGGCGCCAAACAGATCATGTCTTTCAGCCCGGGCTATTTCTTCTTCCAGACGTTCCATTAATAAACGCCGGTTAGGTAAATGGGTTAATGGATCGTATAGTGATAATTCATGGGTTTTCTTTTTAGCTTCGACCAGTTCGCTAATATTATGCGCTAGCCAGACAACCATTTTCTGTTCACCGTTCTTTTTATTATTAAAATGAAATACCGCACACTGACCCAGAAAAGACGTTTCCTGTCCATCCAGATCAAGCGTATATTCCAGCGTTTGCCTTTCTCCTGTTGTAATTGTCTGGGTAATAGTATGCATTATATTATCCCCTATAGGAGACGGCAGGATATCCATCACACAATTACCTATCAATTGTTCTTTGCTAGCATAAAGTAATAATTCATCCCCGCCAAAAATCTCTATATAACGTCCATGCTCATCCAGAATAAAGGCCATATCCGGCATAGCATTAATAAAGGCATTTAATAAGGCATGATGTTCTTCCTGTGTTTTCTGACTTTGTCTGGCTCTTAGCTCTGCCTGAGACTGCTGATACATTTTTTCAGCAATAATCTCAGTCATTTTATTAATACCGGACTTTAGCGCTGATATTTCATCATGTCCTTCAATATTTTCGATTCGTGCATCCAGATTGCCATTTTTAATAGCACTGATCTGCCTGAGGACCAAGTGGATTTGAGTTACCAGATAATTGGAAAACAGGAAACCGGCAAAAAGTGCCAGAAAAATAATAATAATCAGCCCGGTAATAGTGGTATCAATATAATCATTTAAGCATGAATAAAGCACTTTGTTTTTAACAATTATAAAGAGTCCCAGTCCCCATTCAGGAATGGTTTTATAAAAATAGACGTATTCTCCTTTATCAAAAATTTTTATTTGCCTGGTTTTTGCATTATTTATATATAGCTCTGATATTAATTTTTCCGGGATAATTTTTTTATCAGGTCCATAAAACAGCAACTCCTGCCCCTTCTTATCCAGCAGGACCAGGTTTTTACTGTCCTTTTGGTAGTTACGATTAATTTCCTTACCTATACGTAAAATAACCTTCTGATAATAAGCATCAACGTTTTCCAGCCCGTGCTTTTCAAGCGCCTGGTATTCTCCT
>JALSUJ010000463.1 GCA_027071355.1 Gammaproteobacteria bacterium
GTGCCATGCTCAATGACCGCAAGCTCAGGGTATCCACTCGGCGCGGACTTGAAGGTGCCTTATTAGGAACCGGGTTTCCGTTTAAGGATCAACAGCATCTGGACACCTATCTAGCCACCTTTAAAGCTCTGTTTCCCATGACAGCCGGTATTCGCCGCCCCGGTTCAGCCGCACTGGATCTGGCCTTTGTTGCAGCCGGAAGACTGGATGGCTTCTGGGAAATCGGTCTGAATGACTGGGACATGGCTGCCGGAGCGCTATTAGTTCGTGAAGCCGGTGGTCTGGTGGGTGATTTTGGTGGCGGCGATGATTACCTGAAAACCGGTAATGTGGTAGCAGGTTCGCCCAGGGTGTTTAAAGAAATTCTGCAGCATATCCAGCCGCATTTAAGTGTACAACTGGCACGGTAAGTAGAGCAGGTTTTAGGTTTTAGGTTTTAGGTTTTAGGTCTTTTACCTGAATCCTGAAACCTGTTACCTGCTTTTAAACTTCCTCGTAAATCTCTTCCTGTTCATCACCTTCACGTTTAACCGGAGCCAGATCCTCTTTACTGATCCCCATAGCAACCAGAACCGAACTGGCTACGTAAATAGATGAATAAGTACCCACAATAATACCGGCTAATAAGGCCGTAGCAAAACCATGAATCAGCTTGCCACCAAATATAAATAAAGCAATCAATACCAGTACAGTGGTTAGGGATGTGATAATAGTTCTGGATAAAGTCTGGTTAAGAGAGGCATCAATCACTTCAATCGCCCCGCTTTTTCTGATTTTTCTGAAATTTTCACGAATACGGTCAAACACCACAATAGTATCGTTTAATGAATAACCAATCACTGCCAGAATTGCTGCAAGTACCGTCAAATCAAACTCAATACCAAAAACTGAAAACAGTCCCAGTACAATAATCACATCGTGTGCCAGCGCTCCTACTGAACCCAAAGCAAAACGGTATTCAAAACGCAGAGCCACATAAGCAAGAATACAGACCAGTGCCGCCAGCATGGCAATACCACCGGTTTCGGTCAGTTCTTCACCCACCTGCGGCCCGACAAATTCTACCCGTCTGTTTTCTACAGCAGGATCCATTTTATGCAACAGCTCAAATAAGCGGGTTGAAATCTGTGCATTGGATATACCTTCTTTAGGCGCCACACGCAGTAAAACCTCACTGGCAGAACCAAAATGCTGTACCACCGCATCTGCGAAGTTATTATTGTGCAACTGTTCCCGAATAGGGTCCAGCTCAACGGCCTTGGGATAGGAGACTTCCAGCAGCGTACCGCCGGTAAAATCCAGCCCAAACTGCAAACCGCGAACCGCAAGAGAGGCAATGGATATAACAATCAAAGAGACGGATATAAACATGGCAATTTTGCGTTGTGCCATAAATTTAATATGTGTATCTGTAAAAATCTGCATAATTTTATCTTTTTTCCAATAATGTTCAGAGCTAATTCAGCTCAAAGCTCAGGTCTGGCTTAAGCCAGACAGGTGCATAAGTCTATTATCAAAAACAGACTAAATTGAAACTTCCTTAATTTGCTTACCACCATAGAGGTAATTAACGACTGCCCGGGTCACCATAATAGCTGTGAACATGGAGGTCATAATACCAATAGACAGGGTCACTGCAAATCCTTTAATAGGCCCAGTACCCACAACAAACAGTACAAAGGCGGCAATTAAAGTGGTGATATTCGAATCGGCAATAGTCATTAGTGCTTTTTCATAACCGGCATAAATACTGTTCTGAGGTGAGTTGCCATTGCGTAATTCCTCGCGTATGCGCTCAAAAATCAGTACATTGGCATCAACCGCCATACCGACGGTTAATACAATACCGGCAATACCCGGCAATGTCAGTGTGGCCTGTAATAAGG
>JALSUJ010000464.1 GCA_027071355.1 Gammaproteobacteria bacterium
GGCATACTGATCACTGCTATCCGCCCGCCTACCGTTCCCAGGGGGACGGCTCGACTGCGCGTAACTTTATCAGCAGAACATAGTGAGCAGGATATTGACCAGTTGCTTAATGCCTTTGAGCAGACCGGTATGGCAACATAAATGGAGCATATTGCCTACCAGCAATGGGGAGACCCGCAGGCTTCCAGACAGATTATTATACTCCATGGCTGGGGTATGAATAGCGGTGTATGGGCGGACATTGCCGGGAAACTGCTGGAATGTTGTCCGCAATTACATATTATTGCACCTGACCTGCCCGGTTATGGTGAAAGTTCAAACTATGATTTTGATGTTATGGACGGGCACTATAATGCTGCTGGTCTGGCACAGAGTCTGGCCTTCCTGGTGAAGAAACAAAGTATTGTACTTGGCTGGTCAATGGGGGGGCTGGTTGCGATAGAAATGTGTCAGGCCTTTCCTCAGCTGATTTCACAATTAATTCTGGTCAGTTCAACACCGCGTTTTATACAGGGTGAGAATTGGGAATATGCGATAAAAGCATCGATTTTTGAGGAATTTTATCGTTATCTGGAACAGGACCACCTGGCTACCTTAAAGCGTTTTATGGCCATCCAGGCTATGGGCAGTCAAACGGCGCGTAATGACATAAAAACCTTGCAGGCACAATTATTAAAACGAGGAGATGCCGCTCCGATAGCATTAAAATATGGTCTTAAAATGCTGTTAAATGAAGATAAAAGACGGCAATTGTCCTCTATTACGCAAATTCCAGTTGCTTTAATTGCGGGTCAGCGTGATACACTGGTCAATATAAAAGCACAGGAGCAGCTGGCGCAGCAAGATAATATTAAATTATATCCTATAGCTCATGCCGCTCATGCCCCCTTTATTTCACAGCCACAGATTTTTATGAATATTTTGCGAGAAATCATTGAACACTGAAGATTATTCCTTTACCAAAGAGCAGGTGCAGGATGCTTTTAATAAAGCTGCTGATAGTTACGATGGTTCGGCAATAGTACAACAGGAAGTTTGTAAGCGCTTACTTGAACGGCTTGAGTATATTAAGCTGGAACCTCAGGTGATCGTGGATATTGGTTCAGGAACCGGCCAGGGTATGGCAGGACTGGCAGAGCAATACCCGAAAGCACGTATTATTGCTATGGATCTGGCCTCTAAAATGTTGCACAAATGTCGTACTCGGATTAAACCTTCCGGTGTGACCAATAAACTGCGTAGAGCATTTTCTGCGCAGCAGTTTGATTTTGTCTGTGCAGATGCCGAACACCTGCCTTTTGCAGATGCCAGTATCGATCTGATGTTTTCTAATCTGACTATTCAGTGGTGTACTGATCTGCAACTCTTATTCACTGAATTTCGACGGGTGCTTAAACCGGGCGGTTTATTACTCTTTACCACCTTTGGCAGTGATACTCTGAAAGAACTGAGAGCCAGCTGGGCAGCAGTTAGTGATAAAGTTCATGTGAATGAATTTCAGGATATGCACGATATTGGTGACCTGCTCTATAATGTGCAAACCGAAAATCCGGTGATGGACAGTGAACGGATAGTATTGAATTATCAAACGGTAAAACAGCTGATGCTGGATTTAAAAGCCGTGGGAGCCCATAATCAGAATCGGGGACGGGAAAAAGCCCTGACCGGCAAACAGCGTCTGCAGGCCATGTATCAGGAATATGAAAAATTTCGTACGGAAGATGGATATCCACTGACTTATGAAGTGCTGTACGGCCATGCCTGGAATCCTGAAACACCTATGCAGAATACCCAGTCGGTTGATAACACCCGACAAACCTCTATTTCTCTGGCACAACTTAAAAGTACTTTGAGATCATAATGAAAGCCTGGTTTATTACTGCAACAGATACTGATGCCGGCAAAACCCTTGTAACCAGTGGGCTGTTAAAGGCATTAACTAAAGCGGGATATACCACATTGGGGTTTAAGCCGGTGGCCAGCGGTGGTCAGGTAACAGCATCTGGTTTAAGAAATGATGATGCTTTGAAAATTATCCAGGCATCCACACTTAAGCCGGTATATGAGGTGGTTAATCAATATATTTTTGAAGCAGCTATTGCCCCGCATATTGCTGCGAAAATTGCAGATATTGACATCAGTTTGAATGCAATTGTTGATAATATTCATCAAAATTCATTAACTGCGGATATTGTATTAGTGGAAGGAGTGGGTGGCTGGCAGGTACCTCTGAATAATACTCAAACCATAGCCGATCTGGCTAAAGCACTGGATTTTCCCGTGTTGCTGGTGGTTAATATGCGTCTGGGCTGTATTAACCATGCCTTATTAACCATGCAGTCTATTGCACAACAGGGTTTAAAACTGGATGGCTGGATAGCCAATACCGGGCAGACTGATGAAACCATGGACTGTCTGGAACAGAATATTGACAGCCTGAAACAGCGCATCCCGGCACCATTGCTGGCTGTCCTGCCTAAACTGAACAGCTCAGATAATGCCTATAGCCGCACTTTTTCCCGGCTTGCTGAAAAGCTTTGCGGCTAAAAGATCAATGCATTTAAAAGTATTATTCACTATACTACTGCGCAATCAATTGATACGGTAATTAATTTATTACCTCTTTTTTCTGGAGCCTGATTTGTTTAAGTCTGTTAGCCTGATAATTATTGTTGCCCTGGCGGCCTTTGGATGGTGGTTTTATATTAACATTAGCACTCCCCAGGCAGATAGTGGTGTGCGGGTGCGTAATCTGCCCTGGCAGATTACGGTACTGAATCCGCATACCACGCATGTGCTGGATCTGGATATCGGTCGTTCTACACTGGGTGATGCCGTTAAAGTTTTGCGCAGTGAATATAATCTGGCCTGGTTTGATAACCCCGATAATAGTATTAGTCTGGAAGCTTATTTTATTCGGGTCAGTCTATCCGGTTTAAGAGCAAAAATTGTGCTGGGACTGGATCCGGCCAATCTGGATATTGATTATCTGAAACAAAATTCCGGCAAACCAAAAGTACAGACATCCCGTTCCATCAAATACCCTCTGGATGATCTGGCCAATACCTTAAAAGACCGGGTGATCCAGTCTTTAACTTATATACCGACCATAAATCTGGATCAGGATTTGATCCTCAGTCATTTTGGCAAGCCGCAGAAAAAAGTATCCATTGATGAAAATACCCAGTTCTGGCTATACCCTCAGAAGGGACTGGTGATTAACTGGAACCGTAAGGCTAAGGAAGCCTTTCATTATACTGTACCGGCAAATTTTGAAACTGTTCAGAAAGGTATTATTCAGGTCGCACAACAGAGTAAAAAAGAGCAGACAGAGTAAATGTCCGTAAAGCACTGCAAAACTGCTAATACACCGGATTATGTGGCCTGTGATGCCTGTAAATTATCTCCCATCTGTACCCCCGTTAATGTTGGTGAGCATGCTTATGATTTCACAGGTACAATGGTTAAGCGACGGCATTTTTTTAAAAAAGGTACATTTATCTTTCAGCAGGGGGATGCCGCAAGTCTGATTTATGCCATTTCAGCCGGGACGCTCAAACTACTGGTTCATGTGAAAGGCAGTGAACGGGTGATAGATTTTCGTATTCCTGGTGAACTGGTGGATATCAGTTCATTAAATGAAGGACTCCATACCTATAGTGCACAGGCACTGGAAGATACTTATTTATGTGAAATTGGTAAAGAAACCCTGAATGATATCGCCTCCCAGATCCCTCAGGTTCAGGGGCGCTTGATGAACGTGGTCAATAAAGAACTCAATAGTATTCAAAAATCAGCCATGCTGCTGCACGGCAATGTCAACTCGGAAGAAAAAATAGCGGCCTTTATTCTCAATCTGGCCTGGCGTTATTCTTTAAGCGGTTATTCTGCTGCCCAGTTTAAGCTGACCATGACCCGTACCGATATTGCAGATTATCTGGGCTTGTCCAAAGAAACGGTGATCCGCTTATTCAAGAAACTGCAACAGGCCGAGTTAATCAAAATTCGTGGCAAACAAATGACCATACTGGATATGGATAAATTACAGCATTTTGTTGGTATTAAGCTCATATCCTCATCCTGACCACCCATCTGTAAAAAGCCATTGCACACAGAAATGTGAGGCAATTCACACAGCTACACGATATTTTGCAAAAAACTGAACTTTTTAACGCCTGAAATAATTACCTTTAAAAATATAGGGTTAATAGAATTAACCCAGTGCAAGCCTCGGATTTTAGTGGCATTTATCACCAAAATATATTAGAAATGATTGATACTTGACCTCAAAAGAGGCAAAATACCACCTGCAGGACTTCCCGGAGTCAAAAAGGGTGAGCCTGTACATTTTTTGGGTAATTTTTTGTAATGATTAATCGTGGAGAACACTATGGAAGAAGCTGCAGCGGAGCAGAAGTATAACTTCGACGTTGTTCGCTGGTTTGCCGTAATGACCGCAGTGTACCTGGTAGTAGGTGCATCGGTAGGGGTTTATATTGCCTCTGAATTGGCATGGCCAGTGCTCAACTTGGACAGTCCTTATTTATCGTTTGGGCGTTTACGACCTTTACACACCAATGCGGTGATTTTTGCTTTTGGTGGTAGCATTTTAATGGCAAGTGCTTTTTACACGGTACAACGTACCTGTGGTGTTAAGCTATGGAGCAACAAACTGGCATGGTTCACCTTTATTGGCTGGAATCTGATTATTGTTGCTGCTGTTATCACTCTGCCTTTAGGTCTCACTCAGTCTAAAGAATATGCTGAGCTGGAATGGCCAATTGACCTGGCAATCGCAGTGGTCTGGTTGACTTATATGTTCAACTTCATGATGACTATAGCTAACCGTAAAACCAAGCATATCTATGTTTCCAACTGGTTCTTTATGGGTATGATGATTATGATCACCATACTGCACGTAGTAAATAGTGCTGCAATTCCAGTAGGTGCTTTCAAGTCCTATTCTGTATATTCTGGTGTACAGGATGCCATGATCCAATGGTGGTGGGGACATAACGCAGTAGGTTTCTATCTGACTGCCGGCTTCCTGGGTATTATGTACTACTTTGTTCCTAAACAGGCCAATCGTCCTGTTTTCTCCTATCGTTTATCTGTTATTCACTTCTGGGCTCTAATGTTTGGTTATGTATGGCTGGGTGCTCACCACCTGCAATACACGGCATTGCCTGACTGGACCGGTTCATTAGGTGCTGCGGTTTCCATCGCTATGATTATTCCATCCTGGGGTGGTGCGGTTAACGGTATGATGACTCTATCCGGTGCATGGGATAAATTACGTAACGACTATATATTACGCTTCCTGATTTTGTCTCTGGCATTTTATGCAATGTCTACCTTTGAAGGTCCGATTATGTCAATTAAGACTGTCAATGCGCTGTCTCATTACACTGACTGGACTATTGGTCATGTACACTCCGGTGCTCTGGGCTGGGTGGCTATGGTTGGTATTGGTGCTCTGTATCACATGATTCCAAAGCTTTTCCATACCCCAATATATTCTCAGAAACTGATTAATATGCACTTCTGGACTGCCACTGTCGGTACCGTTATCTACATCGTTGCCATGTGGGTTTCCGGTATTATGCAGGGTCTGATGTGGCGTGCGTATGATGATTACGGTACTCTGGCTTATACCTTTGCAGAATCTGTAGAAGCTATGCACCCATACTACGTAATGCGTGCTATTGGCGGCGGTATCTTCTTACTGGGTGCAGTAATTATGCTGTATAACATTATTATGACTGTACTGAAAGCCAAGAGCGAAGGTTCAGTTAAGGCGGCACAAACAGCTGCTGTAACAGCATAAGGAGGAGTTTTAAAATGGCTTTTAATGATCCACAAGCAAATGAAACAGGCATGCAGAGCAAAGCCGAAAAAAATGTCTGGCTGCTCGCATTTTTGACCTTTCTGGTCGTGTCTGTTGCAGGTATCGTAGAAATCGTACCGCTGTTCTATCTCGATAGTGCAATGCCTGCAAAAAATATCCCTGGTGTTGTCTGGAAAAGAGCGGCTGGCCAGTCACTGGATGACTGGAAAGAAGGTGACGGGGTTCGTCCTCTGAAGCCTCTTGAACTGGCTGGTCGTGACATCTACCAGCGTGAAGGCTGTTATCTGTGTCATTCACAGATGATCCGTCCGTTCCGTGATGAGAAAGAGCGTTATGGTCACTATTCACTGGCTTCCGAGTCAATGTATGACCATCCTTTCCAGTGGGGTTCAAAACGTACGGGGCCTGATCTGGCTCGTGTGGGCGGCAAGTACTCCAATGAGTGGCATAAGCAGCATCTTAAAGCACCACGTTCAGTGGTACCTGAGTCTGTCATGCCCAATTATCCCTGGTTGTTTGAAAATACCGTGGATGGAGAAACACTTAAATCTCATATGCGTGGTTTAAGAACTGTGGGTGTTCCATATACTGATGCAGATATAGAAAGTGCGGCAAAAGTTACCGGTCGTTATGAAATAGACGCTGTGGTTGCTTATCTGCAGGTACTTGGAACAATGGTTAAATTCCAGGAAGGAGTAGAGTACCGTGAGTAACAGCTCTTCAGGCACTAACGCCTATATTGAAGAGCATGCACAAGGTTATTTCTACACTGACTGGAGTGCAATGACTTCTCATGACTGGGCAGGACTGTTAATTACAGTTGTGACTTTTGTCCTGTTAGTCATTGCTTACTTCTACGTTTTTCGTCCTAAAAATAAAGATAAACTGGAACAACAGAAGTTTATCGTTATGGATGAAGAACCCACAAATACGGAGAAAAAATAATGTCGGAACATGAGCATAATCCCTTTCCCGATGAAGGTAATACCGGGCATATCTGGGATGATAATCTGAGAGAACTTGCGAATCCAGCACCAAAATGGTGGATGATGGCCTTTTATGCCAGTATCGCATTTGTTATTGGTTATGTGGTTATATACCCAGCCATTCCACTGGCATCCAGTTTCACTAAAGGTGTAACCGGCTGGACAGCTATTGGCGAGTATAAAGATGCAACAGCAGAAGTTGAAGCCATTCGTAAGCCGTTTGAAGATAAAATTGCTGCCATGTCAGCCAAAGAAATCCTGGCTGATCCAGAGCTTTCTGCTTATGTAGAAGCCTCAGGCAAGGTTATCTTTGGTGACAACTGTGCGGCCTGTCATGGTGCTGGTGGTGCGGGTAACCCTGGTTTCCCTGTACTGGCTGATGATGACTGGTTGTATGGTGGTACTATCGATCAGATTCAGACTACTATTACTAATGGTAGACAGGGTATGATGCCTAAAATGGGTGGTCAGCAACTGACTGGAGCCGAAATCGATAAACTGGCTAATGCTATTAATAATGGTACGATAACTAAAGAACCCTTATTTACCAGTAAAGGCTGTATGGGTTGTCATGGTCCTGATGGAAAGGGTATGGCAGCACTGGGTTCTGCTAACCTGACTGATGGTATCTGGCGTTTTAGTGAAGCTGATCAACTGGCATCTATTAAACTCACTATGACTCATGGTGTTAATGATGCAAGCGACCCGGAAACCAGAAAGCCAAAAATGCCAACCTTTAAAGGTAAGCTGTCTGAAGCTGATATTAAGAAAATGGCAGTCTATGTTCATAAGTTTGGTGGCGGCCAATAACGCTGCAACGTATTCATATCTTTTGCACCGGTTCGGCGTTATTTGTGTACTCTACCCTCAAGGGGTACCTGGAGATGGTCACGTATTAACATACGCTCACATCCTCCGTGCACAAATGCCTTGAACCGGCACAAAATCTAAACACGTTGAAGCGTTATTCGGGTTTATAACGTTGAATTTTAGAGTCCTGTTTAACGGTTTGAATGAGTTTTTGACCTTTTCATGATATAGGTCAACAGGGTACTGAGATAAAAAACTTATGATAAAGCTTTATTAAATTAGTATGTTAGTAAGTTCTTAAAAGAGTGATAACATACTGTCCTGGTTAATATAGGAGTGTTCTTATGAATGATGCTGTATTTTGGGGGTCGTTAGCGGCTGTTAGCATCTGTGTTGTAATTATTGTTTATCTGGCTATTCTGGCAGTTAGAAAAATCAATACGGATCACAGCGAAGATTAAAATTTTTAAAGCAATAAAAAAAGAGAGGCTATGCCTCTCTTTTTTTTGTCTGGATTTTCTGGTCAGGTAAAAGTTTATGTAACATAAGTTACTTATGATGTACTGATTTAAGCTATAATACGAAGATACGATTTATTTTTCCAGATTATTTCAGAGACTTATTTTTTAGAGACCGAGAATCATGGCAGAAAAACAGATTCATGAACAGACCATAGAAGAACTCTACGCAGAAGCGCAGGAGCATAAGATTAATGTCGGTGACGTTAAAATTCATGCCAAGCGAATGAAAGGTAAATTCAGAACCATTAAATGGCTGACTAATGCGGTATGGCTAATTCTATTTTTTGGGCCGTATTTACGCTGGGGCGGCCGACAGGCGGTGCTGCTGGATATCCCTAATCGACAGTTTCATATTTTTAATCTTACCCTGCTGCCGCAGGATCTATGGATGCTGTCGTTTGTATTATTGTTTTTTGCTATTTTACTGGCCGTAGTAACGGCACTGGCAGGTCGAGTCTGGTGTGGTTTTTTCTGTTTTCAGACCGTGTGGACCGATGTTTTTACCTGGATTGAAGAGAAAATTGAAGGAGGACCGGCCAAACGTCGCAAATTAGAAAAAGCCCCGCTGGATCTGCACAAAATTATAATACGCAGCAAAAAGTATTTTCTCTGGTTAGTTATCTCAGTATTTACCGGGATCAGTTTTGTAGCCTGGTTTACGGATGCTTTTCAATTGTGGAAGGACATGTTTACCCTGCAGGCCTCTTCAACGGTATGGATTACCATTTCTCTGTTTACCGTAGGTACTTTTTTCCTGGCAGGATTCCTGCGTGAGCAAACCTGTTTCTGGTTATGTCCCTATGCCCGTATTCAGGCAGTAATGATTGATGATACTTCTATTGTACCCAGTTATGATGTACCTCGTGGTGAAAAACGCGGTCGACTGCTAAAAGGCAAACCTGCCTCAGAAGATCAGGGTGATTGTGTTGACTGTAATCAATGTGTGGCGGTATGTCCTACTGGAGTAGATATCCGTGGTGGTCAGCAGGAAGGCTGTATTATGTGCGGTCTGTGTCTGGATGCCTGCGATGCCGTTATGGATAAAATAGGCAAACCAAAGGGGTTAATTAAATACGCCTCCTGGGATGGTATTCGTGGTAAAGAAGAAAAACCCTTGTTTAAGCGCCCCAGAGTCTGGCTCTATACAACTATTATGACTATTGCTCTGGCTGGTATTATCCTTGGTCTTAGCGGAATGGAGTCTATCGAGCTAAAAGTACTGCATGCCAGACAACCCTTATTCGTTCTGCAAAGTGATGGTTCTATACAGAATCGGTATACATTAAAGGTTTTAAATAAACTATCTGACGATATTGATGTCAAAGTAACAGTAAAAGAAAATAACTTAAAAGGGATAAAGGTCCATGGTGCAGAAAAGCCAGTTAAAGCTCATCATGGTACGGTCACACCATTGACTATTTTTGTCAAAGTTCCAAAGAAAAATCTGACTGAAAAATCAGCACCTATTACCTTTGTTATTGACGGTAAGGGGGCAGATGGTCAGACTTATCATAGTGAACGGAAAAGTGTATTTATCGGCCCCAATCGCTGATTGAGTTAAACTTTATTTTAAATTTATGTGGGTGTTAATATTCTGAGCGATACTAACACCCTTTTATTGTGATATTTATGAGTCAAGAAAAAACTACAACAGAAAAAAAACAATGGTATAAAAGTCCCTGGGTTATAGGCTGGTTATTATTACTCGCTACGGTACTGGGTGTTAATATTTTTATGATCATCCAATCCATAACTAAATTCCCCGGACTGGTGGTGGATGATTTTTATCAGCGAGGTCAGAATTATGAAAAAAATATTCATAAAAAACTGAAAAATAATGAACACTGGAAAACTCAGTTTAAGTACAGCAAAATTTATTTAAACAGACCAGCTACAATTCAATTCAGTATTACTGATCAACAGGGCAATAAAGCCAGGGTTGAACATATAAAACTGTATTTGTATCGTCCGTCAAATGCTAAAAAAGATTTTTCAATGCCCATGAGCGCAGCTGATAAGGATAATACCTACCAGGCCAGCGTAACTTTTGATAGAAAAGGTAAATGGGATATTCTGGCCAGTGTGGTTATTGATGGAACTGAAGTAAATTATGGCGAGAGTATTTATGTGGATCAAAAATCGCAATAATTGAGAACTATTGTTAGAGAGCGTGATTAGTGATAAATAGTGGAACATAAAGCAAACTGCGATCATTGTCATCTCCCCTTGCCCGCAGGGGAAGATATTATATCTAGAATAAATGGTAAAGAACTGCATTTTTGCTGTCACGCCTGTAAAACTGTATGCGAAACCATTTATGGTGCAGGGATGGAAGGTTTTTATCAGCGCACTACGGAAGGAGAAACGCTGCAGCCCCCTCCTCAAATTGATTCTCAGCTGGAAGTATATGACCTGGATGAAGTACAGGGCGATTTTGTAGATAATCTGGGAGATATCAGGGAAATACATTTACTGATTGAAGGTATTCATTGTGCTGCCTGTGTCTGGTTGATTGAGCGTAGACTGGCAATGCTGGATGGAATACAGGATGCCAATGTTAATCTCAGTGCCAGAAAACTGCGGGTTAAATGGGATAATCGGGATATAAAACTGTCTCAGATCCTGCAAACTCTAGGACAGATTGGCTATGCCGCTGTACCTTATGATCCAGAAGTGGCAGAAGGACAGATTAAAAAAGCTAATCGACAGCTATTATTTCGTCTGGGTTTTGCCGGGTTTGCAGCTATGAACCTGATGTGGATTTCCATTGCCCTGTATGCCGGTGCTGATGAAGGAAAATTTCGGGAACTGTTTTACTGGCTGGGTTTTGGTCTGTCAACACCGACCTTAATTTATTCAGGTTATCCCTTTTTCAGAGGTGCTTTGACAGGATTATTAAACCGTCATCTAACTATGGACCTGCCTATTGCTATAGGTGCAGGTATTACCTACCTGTATTCCTGTTATGTGGTTATTAGCGGCTCAGAAGTTGCCCACGTCTATTTTGATACCGTTGTTAATTTTATCTTTGTTATTTTAACGGGACGCTATCTGGAAGCTATGTCTAAGAGACTGGCTGTTCAGTCATCTCAGCGGCTGCTTGATTTACAGCCTAAAATATCTACCCTGATTGAAGATGACGAAACCAGAATAGTCCCAGTTCGAGCACTAAAAGAAGGCGATCATGTACTGGTTAAAGCAGGGGAAAAAATTCCTGTAGATGGTGTAATACTAAAGGGTGAAAGTGTTATTGATGAGTCTATGCTGACGGGAGAATTTGTGCCTGTAGCCAAATTTAAAGGAGATGATGTTTCAGCTGGTACCACCAATAAGAACGGCGTACTGACCATTGAGGTTAAAAAAATACTAAAAAATACCGCCCTGGGAAAAATAATCCATCTGGTGGACGAAGCTCAGTCCACCAAAGCACCAATCCAGTGTACAGCAGATCGAATCATACCCTGGTTTGTATCCGTGACATTGATACTGGCAACTCTGACTTTTTTCTATTGGGTCAATAGTGATTTTGAAGTGGCATTGATGGCCGCCACCTCGGTACTGATTATTACCTGTCCCTGTGCGTTTGGTCTGGCTACACCAATGGCTATTGCAGTGGCCACCGGTGTAGGTGCTCGTATGGGGGTGCTGGTAAAACACGGAGCAGTTCTGGAAATACTCTCATCTATTAAACACTATGTATTTGATAAAACCGGTACCTTAACTGAGGGAAAAATGCTGGTCAGTACATTATATGATATCCCATTAAATGGAACTGCTGATATTAAAAAAATAGAGCTGCAAGATAAAGTCATCAAACTATTAGACGACCAGCATAAATCTATGCTGTCTCTGGCCGGTTATCTGGAAAGCCATTCAGAACATATGATTGCTAAGGCTATTGTAACTTTTACTCAGCAATATGAACTGCAGAACATTGTACATAAAGAGATACATGCTCGCGGAGCAGAACTGGAACATATTAAAACGGTATCAGGATCAGGTATACAGGCTTATTATCAGGATCAACAAGTCGCCATAGGGCATTTAAAATGGATCGAAAAACTGGCCGGCCTGACTCCGGATCTGATCAACAGACTCAACCATGAGATGCAGGACTATCATGTAACAGGCAGTAGTGTGGTATATATCTGGGTAGAAGAGCAGGGCTTAATGGCTTTTATTGTGGAAGACAAACTGCGTGAAGATGCACCGCTTATCATTAAAAAAATGCAGGATAAGGGATTTGATATCACCTTATTAAGTGGTGATAAAAGGGAAGTTGCCCAGTACATGGCACAAAAACTGGATATAAAGGAAGTTATTGCCGAGGTTATGCCGGCAGAAAAAGATAAAGTGATTCAGCAGAAACAGCAGCAGGGAGAGATGATTGCCATGGTTGGTGATGGTATTAACGATGCGCCTGCTCTGATCAGGGCTGATGTGGGTATCGCTATGGGGACTGGAACCGATGTATCGATAGAAAGTGCTGATGTTATTCTGGTCAATGGTGAGTTAGAAAAGATTCCGTTAGCCGCAGAACTTTCGCACGCAACACTGGCTACCATAAAACAAAATATCAGTATCTCGATTTTATACAATATTATTATGGTACCATTAGCTATGTCAGCTGTAATAACACCGCTGGTTGCAGCCATTTCTATGCCGCTCAGTTCACTGCTGGTTATTGGTAATGCAGCGCGTATACGCTGGCGTTTTAAAAATAAGTAACGATTAACGATAAAGTACAGGATAATAATGGACGTAATATATGGTTTAATTCCTACTATGATCATCATCGGTATTGTTCTGGTAGTGATCCTGTTCTGGGCAATAAAATCAGGACAATTTGATGATCTGGAAGGCGATGCACATAGAATACTGCTGGATGAAGATCTTGCGGTAGATGAAAAAAAGAAGCACAATAATAAACACGATACGGAACGACAGAATAAAACAGATAATAATCGTGAAATAAAGTAAAGTTAAGGGTAAACCTGCATAGTAAATGCTTTATTGGAATATTAATATATCCTAAAATACACTTTTATCTTAAGCTATATTATAAGGCTTTCATTTTAAAGCTTTCATTTTAAAGTAAGTGAAACCGCTAGGAGAGATCTATGAATAAAATAACAAAATTAATGGTTGGTACTTCATTACTGGCTGCGTCTGTGGCTGCTTCAGCCTTTAGTTTCGGTAATGGCAATGACGGCCCATGGCACTGGGGCAATTCTTATGGTAATGGTTATAACAGCAATAGCGGCCCCTGGGGCGGTGCTCCATGGGGTAATAACAACCGTTGGGGTGGTAATCGCTGGGGCGGTAATAACGCACCCTGGAACTGGGGCGGAGGAAATAACAGCTGGGGTGGAAATAATGCTCCCTGGAACTGGGGTAATAATAACAGACGTTATTATCGTGGTGGGCCTTATTATGGTGGTGGCAATCCATACTATGGTGGTCAGGGTCCCTATGGTGCTCCTAATAATTTTGGTGGTGATGCTAATTTTGATCCATCTGCAAATCCATATATTAACCCACCGCAGGCACCAGAAGCACCTGCATCGGGAACCGCTGTGACTCAATAGTGCTGTGGCAGAAATATCGTTGCAGAAACAAAAAAAGGGAGCCGGTTGGCTCCCTTTTTATTAGCTAACAGCTATTTAATAACGACTAAGCTACCATAGCGGTTCTAAGTTTTTTCATGGCATTATTTTCCAGCTGTCTGACACGTTCAGCAGAAATATCATATTTACCTGCCAGTTCCTGTAAAGTGAGTTTATCGTCACTTAACCAGCGCTGTGAAACAATATCACGGCTGCGATCATCCAGTGTAGCTAAAGCCGTATGCAATAATTCAGATTGATTCTTTTTGGTATCTGAAGTGATCACAGACTGTTCAGGTGATGGCTCGGCAGACTCAAGATAATTGGCAGGTATAACCGGCGTATTTTCATTGTCTTCTTCATCATAACCATCAAAAGCGTTATCCTGATAAGTCAGACGAGCTTCCATTTGCAGCACGTCCTTGGTTGTTACCCCCAGCTCTCTGGCGACAGTATGCACTTCTTCATCTGAAAACCAGCCTAAACGCTTTTTCTTACGACGCAGGTTAAAAAACAGTTTACGCTGCGCCTTGGTGGTGGCAATTTTAACAATACGCCAGTTACGTAGAATATATTCATGAATTTCTGCTTTAATCCAGTGCACTGCAAAAGAAACCAGACGGACTTTTTTGGCGGGATCAAAACGTTTGACCGCTTTCATCAGGCCGATATTGCCTTCCTGGATCAGGTCACCCTGCGGTAAACCATAACCTCTATAACCACGAGCAATATGCACTACAAAACGTAGATGAGACATAATCATACGTTGTGCGGCATCAAGATCACTACCATCTCTGACCTGTTTGGCCAGTTCGATTTCTTCTTCAGCCGTTAACATAGGGATCGAGTTAACAGCACTGATATAGTTATCAAGGCTACCAGTAGAGACCGCCAATGGTATAGCTAAAGATTTCTTTGTCATGTCTTTTGTTCCTTGTTTTGGATTTCCCTGATTATCAATAAAAAAGCAAAGCTCTTAAATATATAAAGTTAACCACGGACTAAGAGTACTTTTATTAGTGATTCAACTATTACTGATACAACTATTACTGATACAACTATTACTGATACAACTATTACTGATACAACGATAAACTACTACAATAATAAGTAACTCATATATAATTTTAGCACTCTTTAGTATAGAGTGCTAATTTTAAAAAAAGTTCAAGAAAAGTCAAAATATTTCTGTATTTTTTTGGATGATTATATGAAATGTAAGAATAACAGAATTTATTAACCAAGTAAAATAATAAGGTATTATCTTGCTAATATACGGTAATTCATGCTGAAGTTACTATTTTTTTTTACTTAATTCAATCAGCGTAGCGATGATGGGTAATATTTTTTTGAGACCAAAAGCCTCACCGCTGGTAAATGAGTCTATATTGTGTTTAAGTTTAGTTACGCTGTGTTTAAATTCGGAAACATTCTGTTTTACCTCATCAATATCAGAAGATACCTGCTCCCATGCAAAATCACGAATATCTTCAATCGCCTGAGCTTCAGAACCTCTGTCCTGGCGTGATGCGATAAAAAAGAAAATGCCGGCAATGAACATATTGAGTCCAGAAAGAATGGCCGCAGAAATGAACATGCTGAACATGCTTGAAAGGTATAGATAAATGGTAACATTTAACATGAGCAGGCCTAAAAGTACGGCCAGAAGTGCCAGTGCAACCCATAATGTCTGGCGACTTTTTTTGCGCATTTCCAGACTCAGCAGGGCTTTTTCACTTTTTACCAGAAGCTTCATCTTAGCATGAAAATCTTGCCTCATATTAACTCCTTATTTTGATGATAACGCGTGGCCAAAGGCCGCACCCAGTGCGAAAAGAATAATGGCCGAAGTTGGTGAAAGGTTTTCATAGTCCTCTTTAATTGTTTGCAGCAATTCATGGAGCACTTCTCGGGCTTCAGTTTTGCCTGATTCTACAGATGCCATAATTTGTTCTGCTTTTTTTCGGGCTTCTGTGAACTCCTGTTCCTGGGCCCGGGCATCTTTTTTTGCCTGAAGCTGTTCCTGCTGTTTTCTTTGTGCTGCCTGTTGTTGCAGTGCCTCAACTTCTTTACGGAGCATTTTAAGTTCCTGATGCATAGTCATTTTTGCCATCTATCTTTCCTTATATAGCTCAATTGATACTACACTTGATAAACATCGTATGGGTCAAACGTTTTTGCCAAAATAGTATCGTTTTGGACGGATATGGTTAGGGGCTGTCATCATATTACCAGTGTTTTCAGCAGAATATAAGTAATATAAATAGGCAGATACGGAAATTTATGCTGAATAATCAGGTTTATTATTAGTCAATGTCAGACTTATGTGAGTTATATTACTGAGAAACAGATATAGAAGGTGTATGCTAACATTAAATTTAGGGGAAATAAGATGGGAAATACACTCTGGTTCATTACGATTTTAAAAGACCAGCCCTGGCTGGGCTTTTTAATTGGCCTGTGTTTTATGGCTATAATGTTTTTATCAAAAAATCTGATTGTTTATTTATATTCTAAAAATTCAGAAAAAAAAGCCAGGGAAGAACTGGAAGAACTGGAAGAACTGGAAGAACTGGAAGAATAAAAGCATTGTCAGGTAATAAATGCTATTTGGGCTCAATTTCTTTGAGGTGCTTACCCACTGCCAGGCGAGCACCCAGTAAGCCGAGTATACAGCCGGACAGCAGCAGTGTCAGACTGGTATTAATACCCATTAAACCCAGTGAAAATAATTCACTATTATTATACAGTGATGACAGATGAGCCAGTGGATTGCTGATAATCATCAAAGAAAAATTGACCAGTAAAATGGCAATCAGACTGCCAAACAGACCGTACCAGAATCCGGTATAAAGAAAAGGGCGGCGAATAAAACTATCAGTAGCGCCAATTAATTTCATCACCACAATTTCATTACGGCGGTTTTCAATAGCCAGTCGAATGGTATTGCCTATAATCAACAATACTGCCAGAGCCAGCAGACTGCCAATAATTAAAATACCTCGTTGACCAATTTGAATAATGGCGTAAAGTCGCTGCAGCCATTGGATGTCCAGCTGCACCAGATCAACGTCAGGCAGTTTTTTTAAGTTGAGCAGCAGCTGGTTGATTTGATCGGGTTCGTTATGAGTCAGGCTGGGATAAACTATTAGTAAATGTGGTAGCGGGTTATCTTTTAATGCCTTAAGTGCATCACCAAAACCGGAGTTTTCCTGAAACTCTTTTAAAGCAGCTTCACGATTAATATGTTTTACCTGAGCAATCTCAGGGTAGGCTTTGAGTTTTTTCTGTAATTCAGAAATACTTTTTTCACTGACCCCTTTTTTCATAAACAGCGAAATCTGATTAATACTGTCAAAGTCCCCGCTCAGTTGTTTGGCATGATCCAGAATAACATACAGTCCGGCTGGCAGGGCCAGAGCAATACCTAAGGCTGCTGCCGTGAGCAGGGTAGCAAAAGGGGTTCGGCTGAGTAAGCCTAGTGAATAGAAAAACACCTGCAAATGGCGAATAAAAAATTCTTTAAAGCGAGAGGAAAAACTGGGGCGTAATTGTCGCAGTTGAACTCTGTTTTCTGTGTTGCTGGAATTACTGGCCATTAGTTTTCATCCACCGTCAGTAACTGGCCATGCTCAAGATGTACAATGCGTTTGTCCAGTTGATTAATTAATGGAATATCATGCGTGGCAATTAATACCGTAACGCCAACCTGATTAAAAGCCATAAACAGATCCATAATTTCCCGTGATAGATCCGGGTCCAGATTACCTGTGGGTTCATCGGCCAGCAATAGTGCAGGCTTATTAACCACTGCCCGGGCAATACTGACCCTTTGCTGTTCACCACCGGAAAGAGTGATTGGATATTTTTTTTTAAACCGCAGTAAACCCACTTTATCCAGTGCGGCATGTACGCGCTTGCGGACTTCCCGGGAAGAAAAACCGCTGATAATTAAGGGCAGGGCGACATTATCAAAAACAGTTCGATCGTAGAGCAGTTGATAATCCTGAAAGATAATACCCATATTGCGGCGCAGATAGGGTAGAGTATGGCGGCTGACCTTATTCAGGTTTTTGCCGCCAATAATAACATTACCCGTAGTGGCTCGTTCAATTAACGCAATAAGTTTTAGCAGGGTACTTTTACCGGCACCGGAATGACCAGTTAAAAATGCCATTTCGCCCTGATGCAGATGAAAATTAACATGACTTAATGCTTCATTGCCCCCGTGATAACGCTTACTGACCTGATCAAACAGAATCATAAAAAGTAATTTGTCCTGATAATTATTATAATTGTATGTTTATGGTATGGGACTGTCTGACAGCCCCTTTACTAAGTATGGTGCATAAAAACTGTTTAGTCATGGGTCTAATCAGGATTTGGATTTTGTTTCGTCTCTGCTTAATAATGCACTCACAAATTCTCTGGCATCAAAGGGACGTAAATCATCAATACTTTCTCCTACGCCAATAAAACGAATGGGAATATTCAGTTTTTTAGCAATAGCAAAAATAATACCGCCTTTTGCCGTACCATCCAGTTTTGTAACCGTAATGCCGGTCAGTCCCACGGTATTATTAAACTCCATGGCCTGGTTTAAGGCATTTTGACCGGTACCGGCATCAACCACCAGCATAATTTCATGGGGGGCGGTATTATCGATTTTGGAGGCTACCCGCTTCACCTTGGCCAGTTCATCCATGAGATTGGACTGAGTGTGTAAGCGTCCGGCAGTATCAGCAATAACAATATCAATATTGCGGGCTTTACCTGCCTCTATTGCATCATAAATTACCGAAGCAGAATCTGCGCCGGTATGCTGAGCGATAACCGGGATATTATTACGTTCTCCCCAGACCTGCAGCTGTTCTACTGCTGCTGCACGGAAAGTATCGCCTGCTGCCAGCATCACAGAGTGGCCTTCATTCTGAAATTTTTTGGCCAGCTTGCCAATAGTGGTGGTTTTGCCTGCACCATTAATACCCACCATTAAAATCACATAGGGGTGCTTGCTGGTGTCCACGCTAAATGGAATATTGACCGGATTCAGTAAGGCGTTCATTTCTTCTTCCAGAGCCTGGAACAGTGAGTCCGCATCTGAAAGCTGTTTACGGGAAATACGATCCGTCAGGCTGTTAATAATAGCCATACTGGCTTCAACACCCATATCAGATACCAGCAGTTGAGTTTCTATTTCCTCTAATAACTCATCATCAATTTCCTTTTTGCCCAGGATCGCATTGCTGATCCCATCGGTAATGGAACTGCGGGTTTTACTCAGACGTTGCTTCAGGCGCCCAAACAGGCCTTTTTTAGTTTCTGGTGCGGTGTCTTCTGGCTCATGAGTTACTGCTTCAGTCGCGGCAGCTAAGGGCTGCTCCTGAGAAGATTCCGAAATATCTGAGGAACTGTTTGGTTTTTTATCAGTCTCTTTATTACGCTTTATAAAACTAAACATAGAGTCACATGTCTTTCCAGGTTGGCAGATAAAATTTTGTTACACTTTCGTTATACAAAGAAGCTCGATGTAAATTTTTGTATCCGGCTGTGTTATTACCATGATTTTAGATTTTATCTAAGTTATATTAGCCAGGGGCTGACAGTCCCTGGCAAACTAAATTGCATATTTTACCTGAATAACCGCTAAAAAGTTAGGAAATAGGAAGAGAAGATCCATATGACAGGAAAAACCCTGAAAAAAAATAGATTAACCGTCTTTTTAACACTTAGCAGTGCTCTGCTGCTGGGTAGTTTACTGATTATTAATACCGCTGCGGCTAATAAAGCAGAACCGGACATAGAAAAGGAAAACGGTGTTTTTGAAAAAATCCTGGCCAATGGTATGAAAGTGGTCGTCAAACCGGATCACCGAGCCCCGGTTGTGATTTCACAGGTCTGGTACAAAGTAGGTTCAAGCTATGAAAGCGGTGGAACCACGGGGGTTTCGCATATGCTGGAACATATGATGTTTAAGGGGACAAAAAAACATCCCACAGGTGAATTTAATAAAATTATTGCTCGTAATGGCGGTGAAGATAATGCTTTTACTTCAAAAGATTATACTGCCTACTACCAGAAACTGGAAAAAAGCCGTCTGCAGGTCAGCTTCGAGCTGGAGTCCGATCGGATGCGAGGTCTATTACTGCCGGAAGATGAATTTAAAAAAGAACTGATGGTGGTTATGGAAGAGCGTCGCTGGCGTACTGATGATAAACCTCAGTCACTGACATACGAACAATTTAATGCCACGGCATTTGACAGCAGTGGCTACCATAATCCAACCATAGGCTGGATGGACGATTTAAAAAATATGACGGTGGCTGATCTGCGCCAGTGGTATGAACGATATTATGCGCCCAATAATGCCATTGTAGTGGTCGTTGGAGATATAGAACCTGAAGCAGTTTTTAAACTGGCAGAACAATATTTCGGTCCTTTAAAACCCTTCCCGGTTGAATCCATTAAGCCGCGTCTGGAAGTAGAGCAAAAAGGTATCAAACAGGTTGAGATGCAGCTGGAAGCTAAACTGCCGTATCTGGTTTTGGGTTATAAAGTACCGGTTATAAATACCGCACAGAAAAAATGGGAACCTTATGCACTGGATTTACTGGCTGGTCTTCTGGATGGCGGAGACAGTGCCCGCTTTAGTAAACATCTGGTCAGAGGCAGTAAAATAGCCACCTCAGCCAGTGCTGGTTATTCCCTTGAATCCCGCATGCAAACCCTGTTTTTACTGGATGGCACACCGTCAAAAGAGGTTAGCACGGATGACTTAAAAGAAGCCCTGTTAAAGGAAGTCGAGGATCTTAAAAACAATCTGGTTTCCACAGAGGAATTGCAGCGGGTAAAGGCACAGGTGATATCTTCAGCCGTGTATGAACAGGATTCAATGTTTTATCAGGCTATGAAAATTGGTATTGCAGAAACTACAGGTATTGGCTGGCAGGAACAGAGCCGATATGTTGAACGGGTTCAGGCTATTACAGCTGAACAGATCCGTGAGGTGGCAAAAAAATATCTGATCCCGAAAAGCTTAACCATTGCCCGTTTAACACCGCTGCAAAAGCAGCAACAGGATAATGCCGGAGAAACAGGTGCTGGAGATGAAAGTACAGGACAAAACAGTGCAGAGGTACAATAAAATGATGCTCATTAAAAAAATAAATCTATTATTAATCTTTGTACTTTCAGCAAGCTTTGTGTTTACGGGAACAGTACAGGCGCAGAGTAAAACAGACAGAGCGGGTAAAATTACCCGCTGGTATACTCAAAATGGTATGCAGGTGCTATATCAAAAAGCCGATACCCTGCCGATGATTGACTTTCGTCTTATTTTTGATGCCGGTGCAGCTAGAGACAGCAGTTATAAATCATCAACAGGAGTGGTACTGGCCGGTCTTGCCAAGCTGACCAATAATCTGGTTTTTGAAGGCACCAGCGATCTGAGCGCGGATCAGATTGCAGAACAGTTTGCAGCACTGGGTATTGATTATGGAAATGGCAGTTACCGTGATATGGCCCTGATTAATATTCGTACCTTAAGTTATGCTAAACAGAGAGACGGTGCTTTAAAACTATTAACAAAGGTGTTAGCAAATGCCAGCTTCCCACAGGAAGCGCTGGAGCGTGAAAGTGCCAGAATGCTGGTAGAACTGGATTATATTGAACAGACACCGGCAAAAAAAGCATCCCGTGTTTTTTATGAAACACTTTATAAAGATCATCCTTACGGCACACCGCCAGATGGTAACAAAGAAAGCCTGAAAGCGATTAAGAGAAGTGATCTGACCAAATACTATCAGCAGTATTATGTGGCTAAAAATGCGGTACTGGCTATGGTCGGTGATCTGAATGAACAACAGGCCCGAGACTATGCAGAAATGATCTCTCAGGCTATCCCTGCCGGAAAAAAGGCCCCGCATTTACCTTCGGCACGGCAATTATCCGCCAGTAAAGAAGTCAGAATTGATCATGCTTCCACTCAGACCACGGTGCTAATGGGCCAGCCTGGCATAAAACGTGGTGATAAAGATTATTATGCACTTTACGTTGGTAATCATATTCTTGGCGGCAGCGGTTTCAGTTCACGTCTGATGAAAGAAGTCAGGGTTAAACGTGGGCTTACCTATAGCATAGGCAGCTATCTTATCCCTATGCACGCAGAAGGACCCTATCAGTTTAGTTTTACCACCAAAAAAAGTTCCACTCAGGAAGCCATTGATCTGGTTAGAGCCAATATAAAACAGTTTATAGCACAGGGACCAAGCGCAGATGAGCTGGATAATGCCAGACTCAATATTACCGGTAGCTTTCCATTAAAACAGGCCAGCAATAAAGACATTGTGGAAAATCTTGCGGTTATCGGGTTTTATGGCCTGCCACTGGACTATCTGGATAACTACAATGCTCATATTGAAGCCGTTACTCTGGAGCAGATTAAATCTGCGTTTAAACGCCGGGTACATCCGGATAAAATGGTGACCATAATTGTTGGCCCGGATGTTGAAAAAAATAAACCCTAAAGCAGCCAATCAGTTACGCATAATTGGCGGGCAGTGGCGCGGACGTAAACTGAATTTTCCTGATGGAGAAGGCTTACGTCCAACCATGGACCGGGTCAGAGAAACCCTGTTTAACTGGCTGCAGGGAGAAATTGCCGATGCCCGCTGCCTGGATCTGTTTTCCGGCAGCGGTGCTTTAGGTTTTGAAGCACTGTCTCGCTTTGCTGTTGAAGTGGTTATGGTGGATAAAAATCCTCAGGCTATTGAGATGATCCGTAATAACCTGTCGTTATTAAATGCCGATAATGCACAGGCAGTACCAATGGATGCCCGGGACTATCTGCTGCAGAAGCACATTGGACAATTTGATATTGTGTTTCTTGATCCCCCCTTTAATAACGCTCTGGTTGAACCTTTTTGTCAATTACTGCAACAGAGTGGATGTTTGTCTGAGCAGGCTTCAATTTATATAGAAATGGAAAAAACGACAGCTTTAAAGGAATTACCTGAACACTGGCAGATACAAAAACATAAAACGGCCGGGCAGTTATCTTATTATCTGATTTATACTTAATAAGTCGTAAGTCAAGGCATAAGTTGCACAAATCCTGGTGTTGTCAGGAATGAGTGTCTTTTATAATGTTTGTAAGAGTTGTTCCATTTCAAGCACGGAAATCGGTTTACTGAAAAAATAACCCTGGGCATAA
>JALSUJ010000465.1 GCA_027071355.1 Gammaproteobacteria bacterium
GTATTATTTTCTACTTGCATGGTATTGCTCCTTTTATAACCCTAAATAAATCAGTTGAACCTACTGCGAATGTCCATAGCACTGAATCTACAAGACTTTCCAGAATATTTTGACTTCACCCATAGGGTGACTACGAATAAAACCAAAATAACCTGTAAATCCTGGTATCTCCAGCACTCTGATCATTCTCGCTACGATTCAACTGATTTATTTAGGATAACAAGCCTGAATTCTTGTCAGTCACCATAGATGACCGGTCGGTTTAGTTTTCAGACCAAAAATAACAGGCATAGTAGTGCCTGTTTCCTAAGTTTTAAATCCTGAACCTGTTAGCCAGTAACCTGTCCTATTCCTGCTCCAAAGGGAGAAAGAATTATTCTGTAATGATCCGTTTATTCGGCTTTTAAACCAATCAAATGAGCCACTCGCGGTAATAATAATTTTATCAGCTGTGGATCATTTTTTGTTTTGGCTAACATTAACACGCCTTCACCATATGCCAGAGCGGCCTGTGCCAGTTCATTTATATCGGCATCACTGTCCAGTTCACCAGCATCCCGGGCATCTTCAAGAACATCAATAAAAACATAAAAAATAGATTCAAACAGCATTTCTACTTTTTTACGAATCGTCTCATCCTGAGTACTCATTTCCAGGGCAATATTACCCATAGGACAACCAAGCACATAGCCATATTGTTCTTTTAACTGCACCTGATATTGATAGGCGTAATCAATAAATCGTTCAAAACGTTTTGCTGGCGTTAAATCCTTGGCAAATGCCGGTAATAGTATATTCTCTATCATCTGCATTTTAAGTTGTTCCAGCACCTCAACCGTCAAAGCACTCTTTGAAGGAAAAAAGTGGTAAAAACTGCCTTTTTGTACCTTTGCATCCTTACAAATTTCCTGTACTCCCACATCGGTATAACTGCGCGAATACATTAACTGCTGGGCACTATCCAATAAACGTTGTTTCGTTTCCTGACCTCTGGACATATCTCTATAATAATTGACCGTTCGGTAAAGTCAACCCCTATGTTAGTATTTGATAAAGTTAGCTGGAAATGACTTACCATTTTTCAGCTCTTAAATGCTATAATTCTACGCCCCCTAAATGGGAAAGTAACCTTTTTATTACAGGAAATTTATATGAGCTCTAATGGTACTCTGCGCCCAAGCGGCCGAACCAATGATCAACAACGGGTGGTCAAAATCACCCGCAACTACACCAGGCACGCTGAAGGTTCAGTACTCATTGAAAGTGGTGAAACCAAAGTCTTATGCACCGCGTCTGTTGAAAACAGAGTTCCCCCCTTTCTGCGAGGCAAGGGACAGGGCTGGGTAACAGCAGAATACGGTATGCTGCCCCGCTCCACCGGCAGCAGAATGCGCCGTGAAGCCTCCGCAGGCAAACAAAGCGGCCGAACTATGGAAATTCAGCGTTTAATTGGGCGTTCCTTAAGAGCGGTTGTGGATCTGGAAGCTCTGGGTGAAAACACCATAACCCTGGACTGTGATGTCATTCAGGCCGATGGCGGCACCCGTACTGCGTCTATTTCTGGTGCCTATATTGCGCTTGTAGATGCTGTTAATACGATGCTCGAACAGCAGATGATCAGCAAAAACCCGATTCATGGTCAGGTCGCCTCTATTTCTGTGGGTATTTATAAAGGCCAGCCGGTGCTGGATCTGGATTACGCTGAAGACTGTAATGCTGAAACCGATATGAATATTGTAATGAATGAAGCCGGTGGTTTTATTGAAGTTCAGGGCACTGCAGAAGGCCACGCCTTTCAACCCGAAGAACTTAACGCCATGCTGGAACTGGGTAAAAAAGGCATTAAGCATTTAATTGAAAAACAGAATGAAGCTTTAAAATAATTATTCACTCACTAAAATCCACAAGAGTATCAGGGAGCAGGAACCACCTGCTCCCTGATACAGCAATTAAAGGTCAATAAATTCAGACCTGGAAAAATCAGGAAATAATAATGGGATTAGATAAAAAAATTGTACTAGCCAGCGGCAATAAGGGTAAGGTCAGAGAATTTGTAACCATGTTTAAGGATCTGGGACTGAATATTGTGCCGCAGACCGAACTGGGTGTGGGTGATGTACCAGAAACCGGAACTACCTTTGTTGAAAACGCCATTATTAAAGCCCGTTTTGCGTCTGAAACAACCGGTATGCCCGCCATTGCCGATGACTCCGGTATCGAAGTAGATTATCTCAATGGTGCGCCGGGGATCTATTCTGCACGCTATTCAACGCTTGAAGGCAGCAAAGATTACGGCGCTGCCAGTACTGATAAAAATAACAATCTAAAGCTGCTGGATGAATTAAAAGACGTGGCTGATGAGTCCTTACGAACAGCCCGCTATCAGTGTATTCTGGTTTATATGCGCCATGCTGCGGATCCAACCCCTATTATCTGTCAGGCGGCCTGGGAAGGTATTATTATGAAAGAACAAGTGGGTGATAATGGCTTTGGTTATGATCCTCTGTTCTGGGTTTCTGAGTATCAGATGTCCTCTGCCCAGTTAGATCCGGAGCTTAAAAACAGTATTAGTCATCGCGGTAAAGCTCTGCGTTTATTACACGATGAATTAACCCGTCTGTATCAAAAATAAATTGATTCCGACACCAGGAGGTCTACTGCATGAACAACCATCCGGTTTCTTTTCATCATGCCGGCAGTGAAGATCTGCAGGACCTCCTTAATTTTCACCTGACACAACAGGAAGTGTTTTATTTTTTTCCTTCTGCCAACTATCCTCTAACGCTCATACAGTTACAGAAGCAGCTCAGTGAGCGCCATCGCTCCACTGTTATGCGGCTTGATGGACAACTGATCGGTTTTGCCAATTTTTATAATGTAGAAAACAGAAATATTGCGTTTATTGGGAATGTGGTTATCAATCCGCAACAGCGCCGCAAGGGCTACGGCGGATTATTACTGGAATATATGATAAAACTGGGTTTTGACGAGCTGAAGCTCAAAGAAGTCCACCTGTCCTGTTACAATCAGAATACCCAGGCATTACTCTTTTATCAGCAACGGGGATTTAAGCCTTACGCCCTGGAAAAGCGTCAGGACTTTAATAACAGGCCGGTCATTATGCTGCACCTGAAACTTAAAAACCCGCGCTAAGCAATTACTTATAATTTAGCAATAATCCGGTCAATAATCTCCACAATTTGCACAGATAAGGGTGTTATTTTCTCAAATTCCTGCATGGCTTTATATAAGCCTGGAAAAACGCTGACTTTCTTCGTCAGGTTTAATGTAGCGGTCAAATACCATACAGATATTACGAATTAACAGACGACCTCTGGCTGTTACTACCACCCCCTGCTCATCAAGAGTGATCAGACCGTCCTCAAGCATAATCTTATAACGCTCAAGCTCATTGGCAAAATAGTCTTTAAAATTAATACCAAAACGTTTTTCAATGGCTGCAAATTTCAGTTTAAAGTGACAGATTAACTGCATAATCACTTCCCGGCGGATCAAATCATCGTCATCAATTTCTATGCCTCTGAAAATAGCCAGTTCACCCTGATCAATATGGGCATAATATTCATCCATAGTACGTACATTCTGAGCAAAGCTATTAGCAATGGTGCCAATTGAGGTAATACCTATACCGATCAGATCACAATCAGCATGCGTCGCGTAACCCTGAAAATTCCGGTATAACTTACCCTTTTTCTGCGCAATACTGAGTTCATCTTCCGGTCTGGCAAAATGATCCATACCGATATAAACATAACCGGCATCAGTGAGTTTTTCCATGCAGTGTTTAAAAATTTCCAGTTTGGCTGATGCCGGAGGCAGTTCATTCTCATTAATACGGCGCTGTGGCTTAAAACGCTCAGGCAGATGAGCATAGTTGAATACCGATACTCTGTCAGGACTGATATCAATCAATTCATCCAGTGTTTTATCAAAACTGTCTACCGTCTGCAGCGGCAGGCCGTAAATCAGATCCACACTGATGGACTTAAAGTTTTCTTCCCTGGCTGCCGTCAGAGCAGCCATAGTCTGTTCTCGGCTCTGGATACGGTTGACCGCCTTTTGTACCGCCGGATTAAAGTCCTGCACCCCGAGACTCATGCGATTAAAGCCCAGTTCCCTTAATAAGGAAATACTGTCACGGCTGACTTCGCGAGGATCAATTTCAATAGAATATTCCCCGGAATCATCATCGTGTAAATTAAAATGCTTACGGGTTACAGCCATTAACTGGCGCATCTCATTATGGCTAATAAAGGTGGGCGTACCACCACCCCAGTGCAACTGATTCACCTTACGGGCCGGATCAAATAATTCCGCCTGCATAGCAATTTCCTGGTGCACCCGCTCCAGATAGGGGGCAGCTTTAGAACGGTCTTTGGTTACAACCTTATTACAGCCGCAATAAAAACAGACCGTGTCGCAAAAAGGAATATGAAAATACAGCGACAGCGCTTTATCCGAGTGATTGGATTTTTCAGCAAAGTGTTTATAAGTATCAGCCGTATACTGCTCACTAAACTGTACTGCGGTTGGATAGGAGGTATAACGCGGACCCGCCTTGTCGTAACGTTTAATAAGCTGCGGATCAAACTCGACACTTGCCATAATAATTATTCCTGAAAACAAAATGCTGTCTGGACAGCAAAAAATAACATAATCACGTATTTTCTGGCTACCAGACGCTATAAAAGGAGCCTGTATTATGCCATTTTAGCAGACTCTAAACCAGCTACTCTTTGCTGCCGTACGGGTATTTATTATCATCGAAGGATCGAACCCATTGCGGATGATTGACAATCATAATAATCATCGCCAGTCCGGTTAGAAAGGCTTCCGGATAGATCATCAGAAAAATATAAGGGATATATTCATAGCTGACGTATGCGTATGTGTAGGCACCGCCGGCCACCATAACCATTGAGGCAATATAAACGGATACAGCAATGCTAAGCATGGCATTAGCAAAAGTACCTACAAAAAAATAAATAATAAAATGATTCGGTTCAATCCGTTCTACCAGCTTCAGCACCAGACTGGAAACGATAATGGGGATCACGCCCATTAAAAATACATTTAGAGCAAATATCTGCCACTCAATAACTTCTCTAATGACCAGTACAGATACCTCAATAATGATACCCATCAAAGCCAGCTGCCAGCCAAACATTAATGTCAGCAGGGTTGCACCCAGATAATGATATTCCATGCCAGTATGAATACCGGCTTTCATAGACCAGAGCAGCATCAACACCACACAAAGTGCAAAGAAGATATTATAGTGTCTGCTGAACCATTGCTTAGGAAAGGTATAAAAAGCAAGTAACAGAACAGGAACCAGCAGGATATCGGCAATAATCGCCCACATAGCAGGAACCAGTGACATTGTGAGATTCATTTTTAACCTCTTAGTATTACCGCCCCCAGTAACAAAGCACTTAAAGTTTTAACCTTGTATATTAAATATAAAGGGTTTAACCGTTTAATTTATCAACTCAGTAATATCTGAATTCCATAAGAGTATCTTCCTGCCGGATTGGTGTTTGCGGGGTTTATGAAAACATGGATGTTTTCGTAAAGCGATACAGGGATGTACTTGAGCGCCCCCGAAAACACCAATCCGGCAGGAAAATGCGGTAATTTACACTCAGTAGTGACAATCGCTATAAAACTTTAGTAAACAAAATATCCCAGACGCCATGCCCCAGCCGTTCCCCCCGGCGTTCAAATTTTGTCACCGGCCGATAAGCAGGCCGGGGAATATAAGTCCCGTCCGCTGCAGCATTTTCAAATCCTTCAGCTCTTTGCATATGCGCCAGCATATGCTGAGCATAATTCTCCCAGTCTGTCGCCATATGAAACTGGCCCTGCAGGACTAATTTGCTCCGGATAAGCTGAATAAAATCATCCTGCACTATACGCCTTTTGTGATGACGAGTCTTATGCCAGGGATCAGGGAAAAACAGATACACTGCACTTAAACTCTCATCCGGGATCTGTCTGGTCAATATCTCAAGCGCATCAAACTTCATAAGCTTCAGGTTAGTAAGCGCCTGCTTTTTTATATTCCCTAATAGCCGTCCAACCCCTGGCTTATGCACTTCAATACCCAGATAATTATATTCCGGATGTGCAACCGCCATCTCAAAAAGAGAATCCCCCATGCCAAAACCAATTTCCAGAATCACCGGCGCCTTTCGACCATATAAAGCCTGAAAGTCAAGTAATTGTCCATCGGCTTCAATACCATAACAGGACCAGTTTTCCTGATAGGCTTTTTCCTGCCCCGGCGTCATGCGTCCGGAACGAACCACATAGCTTTTTATAGTACGGGGATGTTCTACAGACAAAGTATTTTTACTCAAAAAAACCACCCTGACTTAAAAGAACGTTCCATCAATTGGTGAAGAAGCACTGGCATAGGCTTTTTTCGGCATCCGCCCCGCCAGAAATGCTTCACGACCGGCTTCAATGGCTTTTTTCATGGCAGAAGCCATTAGTACCGGATTTTTTGCTCCGGCAATAGCAGTATTCATTAACACCGCATCACAGCCTAATTCCATGGCAATGGCCGCATCAGAAGCCGTACCCACACCGGCATCCACCAGAATCGGTACTCTGGCATTTTCAATAATCAGGCGAATATTATGCGGGTTACAAATGCCCAGTCCTGAACCAATCAGTCCGGCCAGAGGCATAACGGCCACACAGCCCATTTCTTCCAGACGCTTGGCAATAATGGGATCATCACTGGTATAAACCATAACCTTAAAACCATCTTTAATGAGCAGTTCTGCTGCTTCAATAGTATCCACCATATTAGGATACAGGGTTTTCTGATCGCCCAGGACTTCCAGTTTAACCAGATCATGACCATCTAATAATTCCCGAGCTAACTGACAGGTACGTACCGCATCCCTGGCCGTATAACAGCCAGCCGTATTAGGCAAAATGGTGTATTTGTCCGGGCTGATAACATCCAGCAGATTAGGCTCGTCAGGATTCTGACCAATATTGGTACGACGAATAGCAACGGTAACAATTTCTGCGCCACTGGTTTCAATGGCTTCCTGAGTTTCATCCATATCCCGATATTTACCGGTACCCACCAGTAAACGGGAGTGATAGGTTTTACCCGCTATAATTAACTTGTCATCTTGCATAGTCTGTCCTGAAGGTTATTAAAAATAAGGTGTGACATTATCCCGAATTTAGTAATCACTGTCCAATTGTGAATTTTTTGCGCTGAACCTTCATACGCTAAATCATCATCCGCCGCCAATAGCATGCACAATCTCAACTTTGTCACCTGCTTTAAAAATATACTCCTCATGACGACTTTTAGGCACAATTTCTTCATTCACTTCTACTGCCAGACGCTGACCGGTAATGGCCATCTCATCCAGTAATTGCTGTACGGTACAGTCATCGGCAACCGGCCGTGATTCGCCATTTAATATAATGTCCAAAATAACTCCTTATTAACAATCTGTATTAACAATCTGTATTAACAATCTGTATTAACAACCTGTATTAACAAGCTGTATTAACAAGCTGTCCGGCATAGACAGGAGTTGCTATATACGGCTTATGATCTAATAATGAAATATGCTATATTTTACACTTAAAATAATAAAATATGGACCTTTAAGACACCTGTTCTTTCACTCAGCAAAAATCCAGGAACACTGATAAATGGCAAGCAGTAATCACAAAGACATGATCACTATTGAAGAAGCAGGCACATTAGACGGCCTGTTTTATGAAAGAACGTCCCGTTCTGCAGATTTAGTCGCGTACATTCAATACGACAAAAGCACTAAGACCTGGAATGAAAGCACCTGGAATGAAATGGCCGTGCTGGTCGGTAAATGGCAAAAAGCAATTCTGAATGAAGCACTGGACAGTGGGGACCGTATTGCCATCTTAATGAAAAACTGTAAAGAATGGGCAACAGTCGACCAGGCTGCATTAGGGCTTGGCATGATTGTAGTTCCTTTATACCTTGAAGACCGGCCCGATAATATCGCCTATATTCTTGAAGATGCCGCAGTTAAACTACTGGTTGTTCAGGATATCAGCCAGTGGCGCAGACTTCGTGATAACTGTACTGACAACAAAATATTAAAACGTGTGGTACTGGTTGATACCTCAGAGGATAAAGTACAGGACGAATCCGAGATAGTAACCACAGCGCATAAATGGCTGCCTGAAGAAGGCCATGTGTTACACAAACGCAATGGTAGGCCAGAAGAACTGGCCACCATTGTATACACTTCGGGTACTACAGGAAAACCCAAAGGTGTTATGCTTAACCATCATAATATACTCTCAATTGCCTATCTTTCAGGCACCGGGTTAAAAGTACGCAGTGATGATTTATTTTTATCTTTCCTGCCCATATCGCACACCTTTGAACGCAGTCTGGGTTATTACCTCACAGTAATGGCAGGCTGTACAGTAGCTTTTGCACGCTCTATACAGTTACTGGCAGATGATCTCATAACCATTAAACCTACATTACTGATTTCTGTTCCCCGTATTTATGAACGGGTTTATGCAAAAATTGAAAGCACTCTGTTAAAAGGCTCTCCAGTAAAACGGGCGCTGTTCAGATTAACCGTTAATGTCGGCTGGCAACGCTTTAAATACCATCAAAAACAATCTGCTACCTGTTTTTCCTGTATCTTATGGCCGGTTTTAAAACTGCTGGTCGCTGACAAGGTCATGCAGAAATTCGGCGGACGCTTAAGACTGGCTGCAACAGGCGGTGCAGCAATCCCTTTTCCAGTCGCTAAAACATTTATCGGCCTGGGTCTGCAACTGATTCAGGGTTATGGTCTGACAGAAACCAGTCCGGTTGCCAGCTTTAATCGACTGGATAATAATAACCCCCGTTCTATCGGCCATCCTCTGGAAGGTATGGAAATGAAAATAGGGGAAAATGATGAATTATTAATTAAAAGCCCCGGAGTTATGATGGGCTACTGGAATAATCATACCGCCACATCTGCAGCCATTGATCCTGATGGCTGGTTTCATAGCGGGGATCAAGCTCGTATTGATGAAAAAACTGGTCATGTTTATATTACCGGTCGTTTAAAAGATATTCTGATCATGTCCAATGGTGAGAAAATTCCACCCACCGATATTGAAAATACCATTGTGATGGATCCCCTGTATGATCATGCCCTGCTGCTGGGCGAAGGTGAGGCCTATCTGAGTGCGATTCTGGTACTTAATCCGGAACAATGGGTCCATATTGCCGAGGCTCAAAAACTGGATCCTTTTGATAAAGACAATCTGCAGAACAAAACCATTCATAATCAGATCATTCGGAACCTGCGCGCTGTTTTACACGACTTTCCCGGCTATGCAAAAATCCGCAAAGTGATCCTGACTCTGGATCCCTGGACTGTGGAAAATAATCTTCTGACACCGACATTAAAGGTCAAACGGCCTAACGTAATAGAAGCCTTTAAAAAAGAGATTGAGGCTTTGTATAAAGGGTAGCGTTAAGCGTTAAGCGTTAAGCGTTAAGCGTTAAGCGTTAAGCGTTAAGCGTTAAGCGTTAAGCGTTAAGCGTTAAGCGTTAAGCGTTAAGCGGGATTATAGTGTTAGAATAATTCTATGTCACTTTCGATGTTAATTTCTTTTAAAATACCTTCTTCAACCAGAGTTTCGTAGCAGGCGATATTGTTTCGTCCGTGTTCCTTAATGTAATACAGAGCATGATCAGCTCTATCGACAATTTCGTTTTGTGATAAAGAACTATTCAGGTGGGTCATACCAATACTGACAGTTACCGTACCAACCTGTGGAAAATAATAGCTTTCAATATGCTTTCTAAAACGCTCAAATACATTTTTTTCTGATGTTTTATCAATATTTTTTAAAATAACCACAAATTCTTCTCCGCCATAGCGGAACAGCAGGTCATCCTGTCGAAAAAACTGCTGCATCTGTTGAGCAAAGTGTAACAGCACTTCATCTCCATAGAGATGCCCGAATGAATCATTAATTTTTTTAAAATGGTCAATATCCATTATCGCAAAACAGGCTTCTAAATATTTATCATTGGCGCGGCGGTGCTGTGCGCTGTTTAACAGGCGAGTCATCCGGTGATCAAATGCCTTACGATTATATAATCCGGTTAAGGCGTCTTTATCGTTAAGTGATATCATTTCCCTATGATTGCTGTATATCTCAGACAAGCAGAGCAGTTGCATAAATACGGAATCTGAATCTGTACTGTCATCTGCCTTAGCTTCATATAGAAAGGCCAGAAAATAAAGCTGCTGTTTTTCACGGTTCAGCTTTTTGACCAGCAGAGTTAAATCCTGATAGTCTTTCTGTCGATAGGAATCCGGGTTATTAGTGCTGAGTAAATCGCCAATCAAGTTACTCAGATCGGCCTGATAATCAGTAAAATCATCACCATAAAGACTTTCGGGATCCCGAACAGTCTGTTCGCAGCCTTTAACCCTGTATAAGGCAATAGCCTGAATCTGAGGATATTCTGAGCGCATCATTGGAAAAAAAGCACTAGTTAATGCTTCTTCCTCTTTATTTAGAGTCAACTGTGCTATTTTGTGTAAAAGACCCGGTGACATATGTCGCATAATTCATTGTTAGTATGGTTGCTATTGTTACACTTATGTATTTTAATACAAGCGGTAATTGACTTAAATAACTTAAAAAATAGTGAAACTATTTCAGCAAATCAGCCAAATTCAACTTTCAGCCTATTTATCGGGTAAAAAATATGACCAAACTACTTAAAATTCTACTCTGGAGTGTTGCTTCATTCGCTGTCATTATATTACTGGCAGCCATACTTATCCCTGTTTTTGTTAACCCAAATGACTATAAAGATGAAATTGCCCAGCAGGTTTTTCAGAAAACCGGCCGCACTCTGACTATAGACGGTGATATCAATCTCTCTATTTCTCTACCCTTATCCGTCTCACTTGAGTTAGGTAAAGTTGAACTCAGCAATGCTAAAGGTTTTGCTGACAAGCCCTTTGCAAAAATGGACGGAGCATCACTTTATGTCGCTATTATGCCTCTGCTGACTGCAAACCAGCTGGATATTGGCGAAATAAAACTCAATAACATGGTACTAAACCTGATAAAAAACAAAGCTGGAAAAACTAACTGGGCTGATCTTGGAGCCAGCAGCACTGATACCACAGAAAAAAGTACGGCTAATAAGGCCACAGGTTCTGGCACAGATACCGGCCAAAGCTCTGCACAGGCATCTATACCGGCAATCAGTGTGCAGGGCTTAACCATTAAAGACGCACAAATCAGCTGGACAGATGAACAGAATAATCAGCAGATTACCCTGTCAAAAGCCAATATCAATATCAGTGAACTAATTGAGGACAAGCCTTTTAAACTGGAAATTGCCACTCTGCTTGACAGCAATAACCCCAATATTAAGGGCAGTTTTAAATTAACCAGTTCTCCCGTTATCTCCTTATCCAAACAATTATTTAAACTACCGGAAACCCTGTTAACTCTGGATGTAACCGGTAGTGCATTACCCGGCGGAGCCAATAAAACCACTTTAGGTGGTAATATTACTTTTGATGGCCAGAAACAGCAACTGGACATCAATGCTATGAAACTGAGCTCCTATGATATGGTCGTTAATGGCCAGTTCCTGGCCAGCCAACTGGACCAGACTCCACAATTTACTGGAAAGATCAGTGTTGAGCAGTTTTCCCCCAAAAAACTGGCCGCCGCTCTTGGAGCAGCCATGCCGGCAATGAAGCAGGAAAAAGCTCTTAGTTCTGCAGATGCACAGCTCACCTTTAGTGGGGATCAGAACAAACTGAATATCAGTTCATTGACTGCCAATCTGGATGACACCTCATTAACAGGTACTGCCGCTATCAGTAATTTTCAAAAACCACTCTACGGCTTTGATTTAAAACTCAATCAGCTGAATCTGGATTATTATGCAATGGCAGCACCAGAGAAAAAGCCTGCATCAAAAACACCCGTAGCTCAGACAAAAAAATCCACTACTTCAACCGCCGCCCCTATATTCCCAGTAGAAACATTACGCAGTTTAAACCTGGATGGTAAATTAACCATTGGTCAGTTTATTGCTGGCGGCGCTAAAATGAGCAATGTAGTCATTGTCCTTAAAGGTAAAAACGGCCTGGTTCAGCTTGCCCCGCTAAAGGCTGATCTGTATAAGGGAAATATCAATCTAAAAACCACCATTGATGCCCGTAATAACACCCCCAGACTGAAAATTATAAATGAGCTGAAAGGTGTACAGATTGGTGATTTACTACATGATGTTAGCGGCAGTCAGGAAATGACCGGAACCGCTAATATTACTGCTGATATTACCACCCTGGGTAATGATAAAGATCGACTGGTAAAAAATTCCAATGGCGTGCTTAAACTGCTGGTGAGCGATGGCCATATCAAAAAGCTGGATATTATTAATACCCTTAGAAAAGCCCAGGCCATGCTTAAAGGTCAGGCTGCACCGTCTCAGGCTCAGGAACGCAACACTAAATTTTCTGAACTTAAGGGGACATTTAATATTAAAAACGGGGTCGTAAAAAATAACGACCTCAGTAGTAAATCACCCATTATGGAACTCACCGGCGCAGGTTATGCTGATTTACCCAAAGAGTATCTTGATTACACACTTAAAATTAAACTGCTCAATAGTTTAAAAATTGATAAAAACTCCCAGGGCACAGACTTTAAAGACAAGGAGATCCCCTATACCATTAAAGGTAAATTCTCTGAGCTGAAGGAAGAAGCCAATATTTCCAGGGTGCTGGAAGATCAGGCCAAAAAGAAACTGGAAAAGAAAGTAAACGAAAAACTGGAAGAAAAATTGGGTGACAAATTCAAAGGACTCCTGAAATTTTAATGCTCGCTGCTCCCCTCTCCGCAGGGAGAGGGTTGGGCTGAGGACCTGACCATCAACACCTTCTCTAAAAAACTGCTTAACTGGTTCGATCAACACGGCAGAAAAAACCTCCCCTGGCAGCAGAACAAAAGCCCATATCGAGTCTGGATCTCAGAAATTATGCTGCAGCAGACCCAGGTAAAAACCGTTATCCCCTATTATCAGCGCTTTATGCATACTTATCCGGATGTTATCAGCCTGGCGAATGCACCACAGGATGAAGTACTACATCTATGGACGGGTCTGGGCTATTACGCTCGCGCCAGAAACCTGCACAAAAGCGCACAGATTATCCGTGACGATCATCACGGCCGGTTCCCGGAGACTCTGGAAGCAGTCCTGTCCCTGCCGGGTATTGGACGTTCTACCGCAGGCGCCATACTTTCCCTGGCCTGCCAGCAGCAACATCCCATCCTGGATGGTAATGTTAAACGAATTTTATGCCGTTATTTTGAAATAGACGGCTGGCCGGGTCATAGTAAAACCCAGACAGCGCTCTGGTCTCAGATAATAGCTATTACCCCTGAATTGCGTTGTGATGACTTTAATCAGGCAATGATGGATCTGGGCTCCAGTCTGTGCAGCCGTACCAGAGCCCAATGTACAGAGTGTCCCTTACAGACACACTGTGGGGCTTATCAACACAACACCCTCAAACAATACCCTAATTCAAAACCTAAAAAAGACCGCCCGGAAAAAAGCACCTATTTATTAATTCTGCGTAATACGCGCGGAGAAATTTTACTGGAAAAACGTCCTCAGCAGGGGATCTGGGGTGGCCTGTGGTCTTTTCCTCAATGTCAGAGTCAGCGGGACATAAAACAATGGCTGAGCAGATACCAATACCAGTATACTGGCAGCATACGTAGCGGCACAAAATTCCGCCATAGCTTCAGTCATTTCCATTTAGATATTACTCCCATGCAAATTCAGGTTAAAATACCCGATACAATTATGGATGGCGATAAATTTCTCTGGTACTCACTTAAACAGCCGTTGAAATTAGGACTGCCAGGCCCCATAACCAAACTTATATCTCAACTGTCTGCTCAAACAGCAGCCTAAATGTCTACAACGTAAATGTCTACAAAAGGTACAACTATGTCACGAATGGTAAACTGCGTAAAATTAGGAAAAGAAGCCGAAGGTCTGGAACGTCAAACTTACCCCGGTGATCTGGGTAAACGTATTTTTGATAATGTCTCCAAAGAAGCCTGGGCCGCCTGGCTCCAGCATCAGACCATGCTGATCAATGAGTACCGCCTGTCCCCTATTGATCCAGAACACCGCAAGTTCCTGGAAACCGAAATGGAGAAATTTTTCTTTAGTGATGAAGCATCCGCCACACCGGATGATTATGTACCACCCAAGTAAACTTGATACCCAACAGCCCGATAAGCATTATAGTGCTTATCGGGCTGTTTTTATTCAATTCTTTTTATCCAATAATAATTAAAATTTTTCTTGACAGAAACAGGCAAAAAAGACAGAATACACGCCGTTGAACAAATTAAGCATCTTTCTCAGACTTAATTCTATCTCCATATCTGCCCGGATAGCTCAGTCGGTAGAGCAAGGGACTGAAAATCCCTGTGTCCCTGGTTCGATTCCAGGTCCGGGCACCATTTATACTTATATTTCAATAAGTTAAAATACTCATAAAAAATACTCAATATGACTCTTCTAACCCTGGCATCTTAAGTCTTATGAATATCGCTATTAAATCTTCAATACTGGCCAGTATATTGGCTATTATTCTCACCTTTATTGGTGGTGGAAATTTTTATTCTTTTCTGTTCTTTTTTATCGTGCTGCTACTCCCTGCCATACTAATTCTTGTTTCTCTGGATATCAGAAAAAACAGGCTGGAAAAATAGCTTAGTTATCCGCTATTTTATACCGGCCTGACAGTCAGTCTTCAAGCTGATAGTTTAAAAATAGTTGTGATTCATTTAGATTAAAGCTGGAAGTTATCAACATCAGCCTGGAGACTCTTTGCCATTGTAGAGAGACTTTCTGCAGAACTGGCAAGTTTCTGAGCTTCATTTGAACTTCTTTCAGAGATTTCTGTAAGTTCATTAACATTATCTGTTATTTCATTAGAAACATCAGTTTGATCCTGAGTTGCAGTAACAATATTAAGATTCATCTGTTTTATATTTGAAATTGAGTCATTAATAGCACCTAATGAAGTTTTGGCCTGTTTTGCCTGTACAACACTTTCATCAGCACGGCTGCCGCCGGTTTTCATCACTGCTACCGCTTCTTTAGTACCCGATTGAAGCTTCTGAATCATGTGCTGAATTTCTTCTGTTGATTCCTGAGTTCTGCTGGCCAGAGTTCTGACTTCATCAGCCACAACGGCAAAGCCTCTGCCCTGCTCACCTGCACGGGCTGCTTCAATGGCGGCATTAAGAGCCAGTAAATTAGTTTGTTCAGCAATACCTCGAATCACATCGAGAATACCGCCAATATTGGTACCCTCAATTTCAAGCTGTTGAATCACACCCGACGCCGTCTGAATTTCTTCTGCCAGACTGTTTATGGTGGATACCGCCTGATCAACGACCTGCACTGCTTCATCTGAATATTCCACCGCAGTATTGGTATTTTCTGCAGCCTGCTGGGCATTTTCTGAAACTTCCGAGGCAGTCAGACTCATCTGTTTAATGGACGATGCAATATGATTAGTGGTCTCCTGTTGTGAGACCACAATTTCTGTTGATTCTTTGGTACTTTCAGCCATTTCATGTGCTGCCACACCAACAGAACTGCTGGTTTCACGAATGCGTGAAACCAGAGATCGCAGGTTTTCTGACATCAGATTAATTCCAGCGGCCAGATGATCAATTTCATCACCACCTTCATAAGGCAGAGTTTCTACCCGAAGATCCCCATTGGCAACAGACTGAGCTACTTTATTAACTCGGTCTAAACGATGCATCATCCGTGTAAAGACCATAAATGCCACACTAATTAAAAGTATAATAACCACTAACGCTCCTGCAAGCATCTGGTCTCTTACAGAAAAGAACGGGTCCAGAATTTCAGAGGCTTCCTGTTCAACTACGATAGTCCAGTTAGAATCATAAAAAGGCATAGACACACCCAGCATCAAAGTGCCGTCATCTCTTTCATAAAATCCCATAGCTTCTCGACAACCGGTACCCATACCGATATTGGTTTGATAGATACCATCTTTACAAGTGGGATCAGAGGCTCCATTGAGGGTTCTTTGCCATGGAAATCTGGACCCCTGGTGTTTCAGAATCGCATCAGGATAAACCCGTGACTCAGTGATCATGACATTGTTTTCATCGGTAATATAATAATCAAAGGTTTTTCCAACACCAGCAAGGTAAAACGCCCCCATATCACCTTCCAGATTACCAATTTCACCATTAACAATATTAGTTAACATACGTGCATCGGCATGGATAATCACTTTGCCCTTATTATTAACGCCTACAAAGGCAATTTCGGGAATGCCGTTATGCATATGAACATTAGAGTATCCATGTTTAACATCCAGTTGTTCTGTAAATGGCGTGCCTATTCTACTTTTATCCGAGGAAGCTTTAATAACCCCGTTTTCTACATAATCAATATTTCGGTAGACTTCAGTAGTGGGTATTTTTCGTTTTCCAGAACGGATTTCATCTTTAAAAGGGTGCTCTTCGATATCAAAAACATCTATTTTTACCACTGAGGCAAAATAATTATTTAAAGTGTTTTCCTGGGCATTACTGGCCAGTTCTGATAGATTTTTAGCAAATTTTTCATTTTGACCCAGAAATCGAATGATGCCCTGCTGTTTTGCATCCACAAAATTCATCAGTCCACCGGCACTGGCCTTCACATTTAACCAGTACATCTGGTTTAAAACCAGCCAGGATCCCCCACCAATAGCTGGCAGCAGCATTACACTCAGCAATATTAAAGCTTTCCAGCGTAATTGTATTTGATTCCACCAACTCATAAGTATTTCCTGATCTTATTAAAAACAACTTATAAAAAAGATAGGACATCAAATAGCATCTGGCAAGTAAAAGGCCTGATAGTGCCTATAGATAAGTACAATCTTATAAACAAGCACTTTTTATCTAATGCTGCCTGATACTAAAAATTTGAATAATTATTCAGCGTAATTTGATTAAATACGCCAATTCAAGTACAGTTTTGTAACACATTATTTCCCCCTCATATTTTTTAATAATACGGACTATTTACTTCTTGAAAACCACCAGTCTTTATATTGCCTCCATGGAATCTCATTCAGGTAAACTACTGATCACTTTTGGTATGATGGAGATATTAAGCCGCCGGATTGATAAAATTGCCTTTTTCCGACCGGTTATTTATAACAGCAGTGAATTCGATAACGATATTAATTTAATCAGGCATAAATATTGTCCTGAAATGCCATATGATGAATGTTATGGGTTTGATATTGAGGATGTAAACAAACTGGCCTCGGAAGGTCGGCTGAAAGAATTTTATGAGCAACTATTAATTAAGTTTAATAAGCTGCAGAAGAAATATGACTTTGTAGTTTGTGAAGGCCTGAACAATTCCGGCTTTCTGGCAGCATTTGATATGAATATCAATCTGGAAATTGCCAAAAATCTTGGCTGTCCTTTTATTGGTGTCGTTAACGCAAAAGATCAGGATGTCCCTGCCATACAGGAAGAACTAAAAATAACCCATAATATTATCCGTAAATCCGGCTGTACTCATTTTGCCAGTTTTGTAAACCGCGTCTCTGAATCTACTCTGGAACTCTTGCAAAGTCAGACATCAAATATTTCTCAGACTATTCCTGTCTTTTATATCCCGGATATCATAGAACTGGATATTCCTACTCTTGCAGATATTAAGCACAGCCTGCAGGCAAATTGTATTATGGGTTCTGCTGAAGACTTACAACGAGAGGTTAAACAGGTCAAAATTGCCACCATGACGGTTGAACATTTTCTCAGCTATATTGAAGATGGCGATCTGATCATTGTGGGGGGTGATCGGGCGGATATTCTACTGGCATCACTGAGCTCTATATCCTCTATAAACTATCCTAATCTGGCAGGTATTATGCTGACCGGCGGTTTCACACCGCAACAGAATATGTTACGCCTGCTGCAAGGCATGGAACTCTCGGTACCCATGCTGTCCGTTACCAATGATACCTTTAGAAGCACTCAGCAGGTGGAGCAGGTTAAGGCGGTTATTGCACCAGATAATCTACGCAAACAGGCTCTGGGTCTGGGGCTGTTTGATAAGCATATTAATGCTGAAATTATTTTTAATCAGGCGGACATTACCGAATCCAGTATTATGACACCCATCATGTTTGAGCATCTTTTACTGGAACAGGCCAAGAGCCAACGCATGCATATTGTACTGCCTGAAGCCAGTGATGAGCGTATTTTAAGAGCCACAGAGATCCTGCTGCGCCGTCAGGTGGTGGACATCAGTCTGCTCGGTAATGAAGCGGCTATTAAAACACAGGCAGCCTCTCTGGGCTTGAACATTGAACTGGCTCAAATCATTGATCCCCATCAGTCAGAACATATTGAACTTTACACAGAAACCTTATACCAACTGAGAAAACACAAGGGTGTAACACCAGAACGTGCAGCCGATGCCATTGCTGATGAATCTTATTTTGCCACCATGATGGTCTATATGGGTCATGCCGACGGGATGGTCTCTGGTGCCATTCATACCACCGAAGATACCATTCGTCCTGCGTTACAGATCATTAAAACCACACCCGGTATATCTGTGGTCTCCAGTGTCTTTATTATGTGCCTGGAAACTCAGGTGCTGGTATATGGAGACTGCGCTGTCAACCCTGATCCCAATGCTGAACAACTGGCAGAAATCTGCATCAGTTCAGCAGAAACAGCCCGTATGTTTGGTATAGATCCTCGTATTGCCATGCTATCCTATTCCACCGGCACATCCGGCAAAGGCAAGGATGTAGACAAGGTAAGAGAGGCTACAAAAATTGCTCAAAACAGACGTCCTGACCTGCTCATTGAAGGTCCTATGCAGTACGATGCCGCTATCTCACCGGAAGTAGCTCGCAGCAAACTCCCCGAATCCAGGGTTGCCGGCAATGCTTCAGTGTTTATCTTTCCCGATTTAAATACCGGTAATAATACCTATAAAGCCGTTCAGCGATCTTCCGGAGCCATAGCTATCGGGCCGATTTTACAGGGCCTGAAAAAGCCTGTTAATGATCTCAGTCGCGGCTGTCTGATAGCGGATATAATCAATACTGTAGCTATTACCGCCATTCAGGCTCAGGCCCTGGTGTCTGATACGAACGAAATAAATGTTCCTGAATGGTGATCTTTTCCGGGAGCGCGGGCATCCTGCCCGAGACAATTCAAATGCCCTTTAATAAGGACCTTTTGTGAAAATATTAGTACTTAACTCAGGCAGTTCTTCCTTAAAGTTTCAGTTATTTGATATGACCTGTCATAAGGTACTTTACTCAGGTTTAATTGAACAGGTCAGAGATCATCAGCAGGCCATTATTACCATGGTCAAACAATTATCTGCTCAGGGACATATCCACCAGTTAGCGGATCTAGATGCTATTGGACATCGCGTCGTTCACGGTGGCGAATATTTTAAGCAACCAACCTTAGTTAATCAGCAAACTATTGAAGCAATTGAACAGTTAATACCTCTGGCTCCACTGCACAATCCGGCCAATCTACTGGGCATAAAGATGGCACAGCAATATGCACCTGATGTTCCACAGGTGGCAGTTTTTGATACTTCATTTCATACCAGCCTGCCTGATTATGCCTATATTTATGGACTGCCTTATGAGCTGTATAACAAACATCATATTCGACGTTATGGATTTCACGGTACATCACATTATTACGTTAGCAGACAGGCGGCCCGACATCTTCGGGCGCATTATAATTTAGAACAACCCAGATTAATTTCACTGCATCTGGGTAATGGTGCCAGTGCTGCGGCTATAGATAATGGACAGTCCATTGATACCTCAATGGGCATGACACCACTGGAAGGCTTGCTCATGGGCAGTCGCAGTGGTGATATTGATCCTGCTATATTATTTTATCTGGCCAGAGAAACCGGTGCAGGCATACAGGAACTGGATGATTTATTAAACAAACAAAGCGGTTTAAAAGGCATTTGCGGCCAGAATGATATGCGCACTATTATTGAACAGGCTAAACAGGGAAATACACTGTCCAGCCTGGCTATACATATTTTCTGTTATCGAATAAAAAAATATATTGGTGCTTATAGTGCAGCACTCAATGGTCTTGACGGTATTATTTTTACTGGAGGAATTGGTGAAAACTCAGCCTTTATTCGAGAGCAGGTTTGCAGTGCTATGGATGGTCTCGGCATTGAATTTGATACTGAAAAAAACCAGAACAGTTATGATAAATTACTGGAATTACATAGTTCAGCGTCAAAGGTTAAAATCATGGCCATAAGAACTAATGAAGAACTCGAAATCGCCACCCAAACCTATATGGCAATCAGAGCTCCTCAATAACTTACGACTTACGACTTATTTTATCTGACAATTCCTGAAATTTAGTTTTCATCTGCAGGTTTTCAAAAGGCACAATTTCCGGTACCTGTAAGTTCATCAGTACATCAAAGGAGGCCTGGCTGGTTTTAAGTACAGAGAGTAAATCGGCACTCAGCTCCACAGTATCATAGGTATTTTGTGCCAGTTGCAGGTCTTTTTTTATCATCTTTTGGGCTTTGCGTACTTTTGTTTTCTGTTCCTCAAGGTTATTTTTATATAAACGGGCTGCTTTAAGCGTCAGAGTTTGAGCCTGGATATTTTTCTGGTAAACGGTTCTACGCCCAGGACTGTTTTCTTCTTTTAAACGGTTCTGGGCGGTATTACGTGTGGCCAGGGTTTTATTGATAATAACATCAATATTAGGAATATAAATTTTATCCACCTGCTCAATGTATTTGTCCTGCATATAATTGACCATTTCCAGTAACACCACATGCATACCATAGTATTTTCGAGCCTGCTGAATATCTTCGCCGGACTCCCTGGTTAACTGCATTAAGCGTTGCGTGATTTTTTTGAGGACATCAAACACTACCGACATCTGGATAATATCATCACCGTCAACCCGGCTGAGTAATACTTCTACCTGCTCCTGGCTCAGATCAATACCCATATCCTGCAGGCGTTCACGCAGGTAAGTTTTAATCCGCTGACTTTCCTGGCGATACAGTTTAATGTTTTCCTGTTCCTGGGCAATTTTTTTGTCATAAGCTGCTTTGGTGGTTTTAACCATGTGGGTACGCGGAGCAGTGATCCGTTGTTCACGATAGCGGGCAATATTAGCTTTTGAAGTGGCGATATAGTCATCAATTTCAGCAATTTTATGCCGGTAATCATTAATATTTTCATCCTCAAGCAGAACCTCCATGTTATCCAGAATTTTATCCAGGTCCTCTTGCAGGGACTGTTTATCTTCCCCGAAAAAACGGCTTTGAGGTGCCTGTTTGATTTTATCAACCAGCTGCACCCCATCCTGCATTTCACTGAACAACTGCGACCACATTTGTCGAAATCGTTGATCCTCTTCATCCTGACGCGCCTGCTTTCGCTCCTCTTCAGAGAGGGTAAACATCTGGTTAGTTGAGTTCCACAATTCCCTGGTAGTATCTTTGGTGGCCTGCCAGGCCTCTGCACTATATTCTTTAGACTTGTCCCAGCCCTGTTGTATGGAATCACTCCACTCACTCAATTCGGCCTGCACCGGCAGAGCGCTCAGAAATAAGAGTATAAATAAGAAAGCTTTCATTAAAATTCCTGTTTTCTAGACATTATTTAGTTTAAATATAAGGTCTTTATTGGCCCAGTAAAAGGGAAATAATTGATTTTCAGCGAGTATGGACACATATTCCTGTGCTCAGTAGATGAATTTAGAATAAAAACTCATGCATAATCATTTAAAAAATACCGTAAAAAACTTTATAGAAACCCGTTATTTCCAGCACTTTATTACCTTTTTGATTGTTTTTAACGGCATTACCCTGGATACGGCTACTTTTTAAGTAGCATATTTAATGTGTATAATAAGCAAACCGGGGAGCTTACTTACATGTCACAATCCAGCAATATTACCGCACTGCGCAATACCTACCAGATTAAAATCCAGTTACAGGATATTAAGCCGCCCATCTGGCGACGTTTACAGGTGGACAGCCGCATTACTCTGGATGCCCTGCATGTGGCTATTCAGTCCAGTATGGGCTGGCTGGATACCCATATGCATCAGTTTGTGGATCGGGATGGGAATTTTTTCCGCCAGCAAGACAACCCTGATGATGATTTTGCTTTCGATTTTAACGATTCCGGTGTGGACGAGTCCATGGTTCTACTCAGTGATATTCTGCATCAGGAAAAAGACTGGTTTATTTATGAATACGACTTCGGTGATGACTGGCGGCATAAAATCACCCTGGAAAAAATTCTGCCCTGGCAGACCGACCAGATACCGGTGGTCTGCATCAAGGCTAAACGCGCCTGCCCGCCGGAAGACTGTGGCGGTGCCTGGGGCTATATGCATATGGTTGAAGTATTACAGCATCCAGAAACCGAACCGGATGAATATGAAGATATTATGGAATGGCTGGACAAGCCTTTTTATCCGGAAGAGTTTGACCTTAATGAAATCAATGAAGAGCTGACCGCTTTATTTAAAGATGCTGATTTTAACAATAGTTCCGCTTTTGAAAAGGTTTTGCAGCAGTTTTCCGGTAACTCAGATAAAGATGTCTTAACAGATCTTTTATCAACAGAATCCGACCGTGATATAGAAGGCATTATCAGCAGTTTAAATGAAACCCTTGGCATTATTAACAGTATGACGGAAATGCTGGACGAGGCTTATATTGCTTTTGAAAAAATAGCTAAAAACAGCAAAGAGCAAAATATTGTCGAACTTGCCAGAAAAATGATGCAGCGTCTAGATC
>JALSUJ010000466.1 GCA_027071355.1 Gammaproteobacteria bacterium
CAGGGATGCTGCCATAAAGCCTCCAGGGATGGATTCACGGCGTCTTTAGCAAGGAATACCCAATACCTGTTACGGATTTTCGATTGGCTGAATAGATACAATTTCTTTTACCATTTACCGGTGATTTATTATGGATAATAACATTTCTAATAACAATCCTTTATCTGATGATGAAGTTCTTAGCATTCATGCCTGGTGGCGGGCAGCTAATTATCTTTCTGCTGGTCAGATATTTCTTCTGGATAATCCGCTGCTGGAAGAGCCTCTTAAAGTTGAGCATATCAAACCCCGCTGCCTCGGCCACTGGGGAACCACACCGGGATTGAATCTGCTTTATGCACATATTAATCGTATAATTAAACGTGAATCATTAAATGCTATTTTTATAACCGGACCGGGTCATGGCGGCCCTGCCCTGGTAGCGAGTACCTGGCTGGAAGGCTCCTATAGTGAACTCTACCCGGAGATTTCTCAGGATAAAGCCGGTATCAAAAAGCTTTTTAAACAATTTTCTTTTCCCGGCGGTATACCCAGTCACTGCGCACCCGAAACACCCGGTTCAATTAATGAAGGGGGTGAATTAGGTTATTCTCTGTCACATGCCTATGGTGCTGTTTTTGATAATCCTGATCTGCTGGCAGTCTGTGTGGTCGGCGATGGGGAGGCTGAAACAGGTCCGCTGGCAACATCCTGGCATAGTAACAAGTTCCTTAATCCGGCACGCGATGGTGCGGTACTGCCTATACTTCATCTGAACGGCTATAAAATTGCTAACCCGGCAGTTCTGGCCCGTATTGATGCAGAGGATCTTATTCACTTATTTGAAGGATATGGCTACCAACCTTTGGTAGTTGAATGTGACGAGCCGGAGAAAATACATCAGTTACTGGCCGCAACACTGGATACCGTCATTGCTGAGATAAAATCTATTCAGAAGAATGCCCGGGAAAATGGCAATTCAGGCCTGCCGCGCTGGCCCATGATTATTTTAAAAACGCCCAAAGGCTGGACCGGTCCCAAAGAAGTCGATGGTCTTAAAATTGAAGGTTACTGGCGAGCTCATCAGGTACCTATTCCGGATGTGAGAAAACCTGCACATATTAAAATTCTTGAAAACTGGATGAAGAGTTATAAGCCGGAGGAATTATTTGATAGTAACGGGCAATTGTTGCCGCACATTGCAGCACTGGCACCACAAGGCAATCTACGTATGGGGGCTAATCCTAATGCCAATGGCGGCCTGTTATTAAAGCCGTTACATTTACCGGACTTTAACAACTATACCTTAAGTTTTGACCACCCAGGTACGATCTTCGGTGAAGCAACCCGTCATATGGGCGAATACTTTCGCGACATAATGACGCTGAATGTCAAAGAAGCTAATTTTAGAGTCATGGGACCGGATGAAACGGCATCTAATCGATTATCTGCTCTGTTTGATGTCACCAATCGTGCCTGGTCAGCACAGAAATTTGATTATGATGATCATCTGGCTACTGATGGACGGGTGATGGAAATATTATCTGAACATACCTGTCAGGGCTGGCTTGAGGGATATCTATTAACCGGTCGTCATGGTTTTTTCTCCTGTTATGAAGCCTTTATCCATATTGTAGATTCTATGTTTAACCAGCATGCCAAATGGCTAAAAGTCTGTAATGAGATTTCATGGCGGGCCGACATTGCTTCTCTCAATATTTTACTAACGTCTCATGTATGGCGACAGGATCACAATGGTTTTTCACATCAGGATCCGGGTTTTATTGATCATGTGGTTAATAAAAAAGCAGATATCGTGCGTATTTATCTGCCGCCGGATACCAATACCCTGCTGTTTGTAACACACCAATGTTTGAATTCAAAAAATTTAATTAATGTTATTGTCTCGGGAAAACAGCCCGAATTACAATGGCTGAGCAGAGAACAGGCTATCAAACACTGTTCTGAGGGTATTGGGATCTGGGAATGGGCCAGTAATGATCAGGATGCAAAACCTGATGTCATTATGGCCTGTTGTGGTGATATTCCAACCCTGGAAACCATGGCTGCGGTAGATTTATTGCACCATTACGCGCCCGAACTCAGGATCAGGCTTATTAATGTTGTGGATCTTATGACTTTACAGCCCCATGAGGAACACCCTCATGGGCTGACAAATGCAGACTTTAATGCTCTGTTTGAAACAGATATTCCGGTAATTTTCGCCTACCATGGTTACCCCTGGCTGATTCACCGTCTTACCTATCGACGCCAGTTTAGTCATAATCTCCATGTCCGCGGATATATAGAAGAAGGCACAACTACGACACCATTTGATATGGTAGTACGTAATAAACTGGATCGATTTCATCTGGTTATGGATGTGGCCGATCGGGTTGAGGCAATAAGGGACCGTGCGGGTCATATTCATCAGGCTATGAAAGATAAATTAATTTCGCATCAGGAATTTATTACCACTCATGGTGAAGATATGCCCGAGATACTGAACTGGACCTGGCCCAAACAGGATAAGATATAGGAGTATTTATGAACCCCATGCCGTATGAATTACGTCCTGATCTGCCTGAACAATTAAGTGATTTAAGACGACTGGCGCTGGATATTCGCTGGTCCTGGAGTCATGTGGCCGATGAATTATGGTCCTGTATTGACAATAGACTATGGCAGCATACACATAATCCCTGGATGATTATGCAGACTGTGAGTATAAAACGACTCAATGAACTGGTCGAAGATGAGCATTTCAAACAATTATTAAGGCAGTTACATGAAGAACAGTCCATTGCTCTGAATCGTGAAACCTGGTTTGGTAACAAATACCCCGATAGCAAGTTGCATCAGGTTGCCTATTTTTGTATGGAATATGGCCTTAGTGAAGCTCTGCCATTGTATTCTGGTGGGCTGGGGGTATTAGCTGGAGACCATCTGAAAACCAGTAATGATCTTGGGATCCCCCTGGTGGCAGTGGGCTTATTATATCAACAGGGTTATTTCAGACAGAGCATTACCCCTCAGGGAGAACAACGGGAATTTTATCCTTTTAACGATCCCAGTCAGATGCCGGTTACCCCGGTTCGTGGTGCCGATGGAGAATGGCTTAATATAAATATCAAATTTCCCGGGCGTAAATTAATGCTCAGAGTCTGGCAGGTTCAAATTGGCCGCATACACCTCTACCTGCTCGATACTAATGTTCCTCTTAATACTCCCGCCGATCGCGGGATAACCAGTGAGCTATACGGTGGTGGCACGGAATTACGTCTGCAGCAGGAAATGGTACTCGGTATTGGTGGTTATAATCTATTGCATGAACTTGGCCTGACTCCTCAGGTCTGTCATTTAAACGAAGGTCATGCAGCATTTGCTATACTGGAACGCGCTCGTATTTTTATGCACACAGAGAATATTGATTTTAATACGGCCCTGATGGCGACTCGTGCTGGTAATTTATTTACTACCCATACTCCGGTTGAAGCCGGTTTTGACCGTTTTGATAACCGGCTTGTTGAGCATTATTTATCCTCCTGGGCACAGGCCAGTGATATTAATATCAGTCAGATATTAGCACTTGGACATAGTTCAAAAGAGGCTGTCCAGGACCCTTTTAATATGGCCTGGCTGGCCATTCACGGCAGTATTGCCGTCAATGGCGTCAGTCGTCTGCACGGCAAGGTCAGCCGGTGTCTTTTTCAGAACCTGTTTCCTCGGTGGCCCGGTTCTGAAATACCTGTTGGGCATATTACTAATGGTGTTCATATTCCCAGCTGGGATTCAGCACAATCGGATCAACTCTGGACAGATGTGTGTGGTAAAGAACGCTGGCGTGAAGAATTACAGGCATTACAGTCCGCAATATTTAAACTATCAGACAGCAAACTATGGGAAATGCGTCTGAACAATCGTTTAAACCTGATCAGATGGATCCGTCAGAGACAATCTGATCAGCAGGTTATTTGTAACTCTGCTGATGATATACTGGACCCTAATGTACTGACATTAGGTTTTGCCCGTCGATTTGCTGAATACAAACGCCCTAACCTGTTATTACATGACCCTCAGCGACTGGCCAGATTACTTACCCGTACCGATCAGCCTGTTCAGATTGTTATTGCAGGTAAAGCACATCCAAAAGATGATATCGGACAGGCATTAATAACACAGTGGATTCGTTTTATTAATGATTTTCAGCTGGGTAATCACCTGGTCTTTCTGGTGGATTACGACCTTCTTATTGCCGAGCAATTAGTAGCCGGTGTGGACTTGTGGCTTAATACTCCTCGACGCCCGTGGGAAGCCAGCGGCACCAGCGGCATGAAGGTATTAGTAAACGGTGGATTAAATATTGCTGAACTGGATGGCTGGTGGGCTGAAGCCTATGTCGAAAATGTCGGCTGGTCCCTGGGTGATGGTCAGGAACATGATAGTGATCCGTACTGGGATAAACAGGAAGCAGAAGCACTTTATAATAAACTTGAACAGGAGATTATTCCTGCTTTTTATCAGCGTAATCAACAGGGAATTCCTGAACAATGGATCAGCTTAATGCGCCATAGCATGGGAGAACTGACCCCGCAGTTTTCCACTAATCGCATGTTACGTGAGTACACCGAACAATATTATCTGCCTCTGGCCGAGAACTGGACAAAACGCTGTAAAAATGGGGCACAGGAAGCAGTCGCTCTGCTTGACTGGCATAGGAAAATTGAACAATACTGGTCAGCCATTCATTTTAGCAATTTTCAGGTACTTAATGATAAACAATATTATGAGTTTAAAGTACAATTGTATCTGGATAAACTGGACCCGGATTACATTCAGGTCGAACTGTATGCCGATCCCTTAAATCCGTCTGAATCAGCAGAGCGACATTCACTGCAGCGTATTGAGAAACTGATTGGGGCTGTAAACAGTTATCTGTATATGATTAGAATACCTGCTCAACGTCTGGTAAATGACTATACCTTAAGGGTCATACCAGAGCACCCACAGCTTAAAATTCCACTGGAATGCAAGCATATACTGTGGCGACAATAACTATATTTTACTGACTTAAAGGAATTGAGAATTTGGCATTACAAGAAAATAATCCTGATAATAAACATACCGTTCCAATGTTACCTGACACTAATAGCCTTGCCCTGGATAGAACAGTTCTGGCTAATGAAAGAACTTATCAGGCCTGGATTCGAACCGGTCTGGCCGCCTTATTATCTGGTCTGGGTATCGAAAAATTTATGAATGATGTAGAACCGGTATTACCGCTTCTGCTGGTAACCGTCATGCTGCTGATATTCAGTGCCGCTGCTTTTTTATTATCGGCCTGGCGTTATGGCCATCTGCATGTACGAATCTCACATCTTGAAGTTGATTTGCTGCCACTATGGATCGTCAAAGTTCTAAGTATTTTACTGGCCAGTTGTTCACTACTTTCTATTATTGATTTATTAATTACAACTCCCAGATAAAAGTTTAACCGGATATTTATTTTATGGCACCTATAAAAGCACAAAACAAAGCTAAAACCGAAGCCAAAGCCAAAGCCAAAGCCTTTGGTCTCTGGAGTGCAATATTTCTCGGAATCGGCTCCATGGTGGGCGCAGGTATTTTTATTGTTATTGGTGAAGCCGGTGTTATTGCAGGTAATCTGGTTACTGTGTCATTTTTAATTGGTGGAATTATAGCCTTATTATGTGGTTATTCATTAAGCAAAATGGCCATTCGTTACCCCAGTCGAGGCGGTATTATTGAATATCTTGTACAAAGTTATGGACAGGGTGTTTTCTCCGGTTCACTGGGAATATTATTTTATTTTGCCCAGTTAATTTCACTGGCTGCGGTAGCTAAATCGTTTGGTACCTATGCCTCTGCCTTTATTAGTGGTACAGCAGATACTCTGTATAGTAATATTTTTGCCCTTGGTATTGTTTTCTTTTTTGTCATTATAAATCTGGTAGGTTCAGCCCTGGTAGCCCGAGCCGAAAACCTTATTGTCATTATTAAATTAACCGCTCTGATTGTTTTTACGGTAGCTGCTTTATACTTTATAAATCCACAAAACCTGGCCATAGTCAAAGCACCACATGCTATCAATATATTTTATGCCTTAGGACTCACCTTTTTTGCTTTTCAGGGGTTCAGCGTTATTACCAATAGTGTTGAAGATATGTCTAACCCGCAAAGAAACATGATACTATCCATGTTTTGTGCCATTTTGCTAGTGGCTGTACTGTATATTTCTGTATCCATTGCAGTATTTGGTAATCTGTCTCTGGATACTATTATTAAAGACAAAGATTTTGCACTGGCAGAAGCGGCCAAACCTGCTTTTGGTGCCTGGGGCTTTAAAATAATGTCTGTCACAGCATTACTGGCAACCGCATCTGCCATTAATGCGACCCTCTATGCCGTCACTCAAATCAGTTATACTCTGGCAAAAGACGGCGACCTACCTGAGGTTTATGAATACAATGTCTTTCACAATACCGAAGGTCTTGTTATTTCCGGTCTGCTTATCATACCCTTAATTTTATTTTTAAATCTTGCTCAAATAGCGGCCATTGCAGCCATTGCCGTGTTACTTATACAGGGCTTTACTCATGCCGGCCATATTAAAAAAAGACATGAAACCGGTGCCCGGCTATTC
>JALSUJ010000467.1 GCA_027071355.1 Gammaproteobacteria bacterium
TTCTTTCCAGTTTTTATTTATGTAATCATCTGTATATTTAGTTTTCTGGTTCTTTGAATGAGACTCTGTTTTTGATTCATGAATAATAGTTACACCTTCATCTTTTAAATGCTTTAAAAACCACAACACTTTATCTGCGACAAGATTATTGTCTATTTTTATTGATATTTGCATATTATACCCGCGTTATCTTGTTGCCATCCAGACGATAGCTTTTACCACTATGTGTACATTTAGTTTTTGCTGTTCCATTTAATGGCAAATCCAATTGTTCACCATATTCACTTATCCAACCAACTTGTTTTGCTGGTACGCCTACTACTAAAGCATAGTCTGGAATATCTTTAATAACAACCGAACCCGCACCAATAAAGGCATATTGTCCAATTGTTACACCACATACTATCGTAGAATTTGCGCCAAGCGTTGCACCTTTTTTTACCAAGGTATCACGATACTCTAATTTTCGTTCAATTGCAGAGCGAGGATTATAAACATTTGTAAAAACCATACTGGGTCCACAAAAAACATCATCTTCGAGAGTGACATTATCATAAACCGAAACATTATTTTGTATTTTTACTCCATTACCAATAATCGCCTGATCACCAATGAAAACATTTTGCCCCAACGAGCAGCCTTTTCCTATTCTAGCTCCAGCACAAATATGAACCCAGTGCCAGATACGGCAATTATTACCAATCTGTGCCCCTTTATCTATAACAGCCGTTTCATGCGCAAAGAAATTCATCAATTAATACTCTAGCGGCAGGGAGACTTTTTTTCCATCGCGGGCAGATAAATAAGCTGCTATCAGCAATTCCAATGAGCGCAAACCTTCACGACCATCAGTTTCAGCAATATCAGTTTCATTAAGAGTATCAATCACATTCTTATAATACAGGGGATGCCCAAAACCATAAACTGAGGTAGTTTCATAACTTGCCTGCTGTATTTTTTCATCATCGGGATCCTTATCTTCAAATTCCCATTGTTCAATTTCATTAACCGCTACGCCACCGACTTTAGCAGTACCTTTTTCTCCAATGATTGTAATGGAACCTTCCAGATTTTTGGGGTAGGTTAACATCGTAACACTCACTGAACCCAATGCCCCTGAGCGCCACTGAATATTCATAACAGCGGTATCTTCCACCTCAATGTTACGAGCCAGTGTTTTGGTCATGGCCTGTACACTTTGCACCGGCCCTACCAACCAGTCCAGCAAGTCTATATAGTGACTAGCCTGATTCATTAATGCACCCCCGTCAAACTCCCAGGTACCCCGCCATTTTGCCTGATCATAATATTCCTGTGGGCGGGTCCAGAACACATTGATCTGTACCATATAGATTTTGCCAAAACGTTTCTTTTCAAAGGCATTTTTAAGTAATTGCAAGGTCGTATTGCGTCGATTTTGTTTCACCACAAATAGCTGGACACCGGCATCATCACATGCCTTAACCATTTTTATACCATCACTCCAGCGCGTTGCCATTGGTTTTTCTGTCATTACATGGCGTTCGGCCTGTGCACACAAGATTGTTTGACAGGCATGCATTCCACTTGGAGTACATAAAATAATCAATTGCGCATCGTTGTTTTTAAGTAAATCAGGTAATGAATAATAGGCTTCACACTTATAATCCGCTGCAAACTGATCTGCGAGTTTCTTTTCAGAGTCACAAACTGCTACCAGTTTAAGTGAATCATTATGTTTTATTATTGCTTCAAAATGTTTTCCAGATATCCGTCCACAACCAATAATTGCACACTTTATTTTTTTTTTCATATCTTGCGGTAAAACCTCAAAGTTTTCAAATAATGATACTTTAATCAACAGTACCATCTTTTTAATATCATTTAGGTGACGACTATAT
>JALSUJ010000468.1 GCA_027071355.1 Gammaproteobacteria bacterium
AGCCTTCACGACCTCTTCACACTGTTAAACAGTGTTGCCGAGGAGTGCCAAAAGCCGTTTGTAATAGTCATCGACGGAATAAACGAAGTTGGAGACCTGGATGGGTTTGTCGCCGAGCTCCGAGTCTTCCTCGAAGCCTTGTGTCAGTACGATTTCGTAAAAATCGTCATAACCTGTCGGAACGAATTTTTTGATCACAAGTTCGCGGGAGTATTTGAACCTCAATTCTCCGATCATCTGTATCGTGTGAAAGACCTTCGCAACGAGATGTCAGACGAAAATAAGTCTCGACTTCTGGAGGCTTACTTGCACCACTTTAAGATCAAAGGACAGTTTTCCAATGTTGCAACCGAGTTCTTAGAAAACGATCTTATTCTACTGCGGATTTTCTCCGAGATCCATGAGGATAAGAATATTGGATATGTGCCGGATATCTACAAAGGGGATATCTTCGAGCAATATCTGATTATGAAGGTCAACGAATTTCCTACTCCTTCAAGGCAGAAGGTATTGAACTCACTGTACAAAATTTGCTCTCGAATGTTGAGTGACGAGAATTTCACTCAGATATCCGTTGAGGATTTTGATGACTCCGAGCGACAAATTATTGAACAATTGATAGGAGAGGATATCATTCTGCGGAGGGAAGTCCCGTCTACAGGACTTGCGTCGTTGGGCATTGAAAATATCTCATTTACATACGACGAACTGCGAGATTTCTTGCTTGCTTACTATACCGTCATGGAGCTTGCAGCATCACATCCATTGGAAGTAAATAGTATTTTTGAGAAAATCCCCAAGTGGTCTATCTATGAAGGTTTTTTCCGCTACGCCTATGTTCTCGCACGCAAGCAAAACAACGATATAGTTTTAGTCGCTTGTGAGTCTTCAGAAGATTTCCAGAAGCATTACCTGATCAATCTGTCACTCTTGTCAGCAGACATTCAAACACCCGAAGACGTGGCACAAGTGAAGGCTATATTAAAAGACAGTCCGGTGGATCGTGATATCCGGTACGTTGCCTGGTTTCTGTTCAGGAAAAGAGAGGAATCGGAGCATTTGAATATTCGAATTTTGCTCGATCATGTTAGCAGCTTAGATGATGAAGAATCTGAGCAGTTCTTTAGAGCGATGTTTTCCCATTCTGCCGATTATCGAGACGGTAATTGGATGGATAAGGTTAGCGGCCTACTCAATAGTTTGAAGGGCCTAAGTGGAGATCAAAAACTTGGGTTGGGAGTTCCGGCGTTAGCACTCGCACTGCATTTTGCACCATATGCCCGTTGGGATGAAAGGGAGGCCACGCTCAACTTCTTCGCAAAGTTTCAGCTTACGCAGGAAGTTGGCAACGCTATTGATGCCTGCAAGAACGCGGCATCTGTGAAAGTGCAGAGCTGCTTAAAAGAAATTGCAGAAGAACGGGTGGAACCATGAGAGATGAGATAAAATTAGTTCTCCCAACTTCATGGGAACCCGATCGGAATGAGTTTCTCGTAGCATTGGGAATATCTCGTGGAGGTCTTGGCGAGCAGTTTTTCGGAACCGTTTACGATGCACTGTTCGCCGCATCCATTGAAGTCAAAGATGAATTCAAAAAGTATTATTCTGTTGAGTATGCGAACTTGGCGGAGTATTTGGAAATTCGTTATGGGGTAGCCTTAAGCGAAGAGGATTTGGAAGACGATCGGGTGTACATGGTGACTTGGTTGCCACAAGTCATCGACGACATGTACGAGGATAACAAGCTAGACACTGTACTGGAATGCATTGAAAAGCTAGAAGAGGCGCAGAATGAAGATTAAAATTGATTTCGTTTCGAACAGCTCATCGACATCGTTTGTGTACATCTCAGATGAAGAGTTGAGCGAAGAGGTTTTT
>JALSUJ010000469.1:0-5393 GCA_027071355.1 Gammaproteobacteria bacterium
ATCTTATAAGTTCAAAAAACATTAAAGACTCTTTCCAGAGTGTTTAATGCGCTCTTATAGATGTACTTTTCTTACGCCCGGACACTTTAGTGGCGGCAGTTTCTTTTTTATCATTCATAGGCTCAGGCATATGTTCAAGTGCTATATGTAAAACCTCATCAATCCATTGTACTGGAATAATATCCATTTTTGATACAATATTTTTTGGTAGTTCAACCAGATCCTTACGATTTTCTTCTGGAATAATAACCGTCTTAATACCGCTTCTCAGAGCCGCTAGCAGTTTTTCTTTAAGTCCACCAATAGGCAGTACCTCACCACGTAGAGTAATTTCCCCAGTCATGGCGACGTCTGCCTTGACGGGTGTTTCAGTGAGTGCTGAAACAATGGCAGTGCACATACCAATACCTGCACTGGGTCCGTCTTTTGGAATAGCACCTTCTGGCACATGAATATGAATATCCTTGGTTTCATATATTTCATGATCAATACCCAGCATATCGGAGCGACTGCGAACCACTGTCAGAGCAGCCTGGATAGATTCTTTCATGACATCACCTAACTGACCTGTAACGCTGTTTTTTCCTTTACCGGGCATTACAGCCGTTTCTATGGTCAGGATCTCACCGCCAACTTCGGTCCATGCAAGGCCAGTAACCTGGCCAATTTGATTTTCCTGTTCAACACTGCCATAACGAAAGCGTTTTACACCCAGATATTTTTCAATATTACGGCTGGTAACAGAAACCTTTTTGACTTTTTTGTCAAGCAGAATTTCCTTAACGACTTTACGGGCAATTTTTGCAATTTCACGTTCTATACTCCGCACCCCAGCTTCACGGGTATAGTAGCGGATAATATCACGGATAGCCCCTTCACTGATTGATAATTCTGCTTCTTTAAGACCGTTATTTTTCATTTGTTTAGGGATCAGATAACGAGAAACAATGTTCAGTTTTTCCTCTTCCGTATAACCCGGAATACGAATCACTTCCATTCTATCAAGTAGTGGCCCCGGAATATTCATACTGTTTGAAGTGGCAATAAACATGACTTCAGAGAGGTCGTAATCCACCTCCATATAATGATCATTAAAGGTATTATTCTGTTCCGGATCAAGCACTTCAAGTAAGGCTGAAGAGGGATCGCCACGCATATCCATAGCCATTTTGTCAATTTCATCGAGCAGAAAAAATGGATTTTTTACGCCCACTTTGGACATATTCTGAATAATTTTACCGGGCATGGAACCAATATAGGTTCTTCTATGGCCTCGGATCTCAGCTTCATCACGTACTCCACCCAGAGACATCCGGGTAAACTTACGATTGGTTGCACGGGCAATAGATTGACCTAAAGATGTTTTACCTACTCCCGGTGGCCCCACCAGACACAAAATAGGTCCCTTAAGTTTTTTCATACGCTGCTGTACTGCCAGGTACTCAAGGATTCGCTCCTTAACCTTTTCCAGTCCATAATGATCTTCTTCTAATATCGCTTCCGCTTTGGACAGATCATGGCGAACCTTGGAACGTTTTTTCCACGGTACATTGGTCAGCCATTCCAGGTAATTACGTACTACAGAGGCTTCTGCAGACATTGGCGACATCATTTTAAGTTTATTAAGTTCTGCCAGACCTTTTTTCTTTGCTTCTACAGAAAGGCCATTATTTTTAATCTTGTTTTCCAGCTCTTCCAGCTCATTAGGGACATCATCAATATCATTGAGTTCCTTTTGAATGGCTTTCATCTGTTCATTCAGATAATACTCACGCTGGCTTTTTTCCATTTGCTGTTTTACACGTCCGCGAATACGCTTTTCAACCTGTAAAATATCAATTTCTGATTCCATCTGAGCCAGTAAATGTTCCAGACGTTCACGCACATCGGCAATTTCCAGAATCACCTGCTTCTCTTCTATTTTTAGCGGCATATGGGCTGCAATAGTATCTGCAAGACGACTGGGATCTTCAATACTGGAGAGTGAGGATAATATTTCAGGCGGCACTTTATCATTCATTTTAACGTACTGATCAAACTGATTCATAACAGTACGAGTCAGTACATCTGCCTCACGCTCGTCCAGTTGAGTATTTTCAAAGACACTCACCTGGGCCGTAAAAAAATCATCCGAAGTAAATACATTTTCAATATAAGCACGTTCATCACCTTCAACCAGAACTTTAACAGTCCCATCAGGCAATTTTAGTAGTCTTAAAATTGAAGCAATAGTTCCTACACTATTGATATCTTCAGGTTGCGGGTCATCATCAGATGCATTTCTCTGAGCAATTAAAAGAATTTTTTTATCTTCTTCCATGGCGGCTTCAAGAGCATTTATAGATTTTTCGCGACCGACATAAAGAGGTATGACCATATGTGGATAGACCACAACATCTCTTAAAGGTAAAACCGGGTATATTTGTGCACTATCTGTTAATTCAGACATATCGTTATCTTGCTCCATTAAGGAGTTCCTCTTTTATAATACTTAATTGGTATTGGGGACTGCTGAGCCTTCATTTATTAGCTGATTTTCAGAAAATCTGTGTACATCTAAAAGTTCAACAAGCCCTAATCTATTATAGTTAATATATGGGTGTTAAGGTGAATAAATCAAGATAAAGAGGTATTTATTAGTCCTTAACAAACAAAAAAGGAGCATTCATGCTCCTTTTTTTGTGTTTAACCAGTTATTACCCTTATTCACCGGAGGCCTTTTTATCGGTATTTTCATAAATCAATAACGGTTCGGCAAGGCCATCTATAACCCCTTCATCAACCACAACTTTCTGCACGTCTTCGATAGACGGCAGTTCATACATGGTATCAAGCAGGGTATGTTCAAGAATAGAACGCAGACCACGAGCGCCGGTTTTTCTATCCATTGCTTTTCTGGCAATAGCCTTTAATGCGTCTTCACGCAGTTCCAGCTCAGCACCTTCCATTTCAATCAGCTTGGTGTATTGTTTGGCCAGGGCATTTTTGGGTTCTGTCAGAATGCGCACTAAAGCCTCTTCATCCAGTTCCCGTAAAGTAGCAATAACGGGTAAACGTCCTACAAACTCAGGAATAAGTCCATAACGAGTCAGATCTTCCGGTTCGATATCATCCAGGATTTCACCAAAGGAACGGGTCTCCTGTTTGGTTTTTACTTCTGCCCCAAAACCAATTCCGCCTTTATCTGAACGTTGCTGTATAACTTTATCCAGACCCGCAAAAGCACCGCCGCAGATAAATAGAATATTACCAGTATTAACCTGTAAAAACTCCTGTTGAGGATGTTTCCGGCCACCCTGTGGTGGTACGGAGGCAATGGTACCCTCAATCAACTTCAACAGAGCCTGCTGAACACCTTCTCCGGAAACATCACGGGTAATGGATGGATTGTCTGATTTACGAGAAATCTTATCAATCTCATCAATATAGACAATACCCGTTTGTGCTTTTTCAACGTCATAATCACATTTCTGCAGCAGCTTTTGAATAATATTTTCTACATCTTCACCCACATAACCGGCTTCTGTTAATGTGGTAGCATCCGCAATGGTAAAAGGTACATCAAGCAGACGTGCAAGAGTCTCAGCTAATAAGGTTTTACCTGAACCTGTTGGACCAATAAGCAGAATATTACTTTTGGACAGTTCAACATCATCTTTTTTATAGCCATTTTCCAGACGTTTATAATGATTATAAACGGCAACCGCCAGTATCTTTTTGGCTTCGGCCTGACCAATTACATATTCATCCAGAATTTTATTAATTTCTCTGGGTGTGGGTAATTTCTTACCTGGAACAGAACCACCCTGCTCCTGAATTTCTTCACGAATAATGTCATTACATAACTCGACACATTCATCACAGATAAATACCGAAGGACCGGCAATTAATTTTCTGACTTCATGCTGGCTTTTGCCGCAAAAAGAACAGTAAAGTAATTTACCATTATCATCTTTGTTTTGAGTATCATCACTCATAAAACGAACCTCATATCAGGGAACTGCAGCCCTTCTTTTACTAAAAACTCTTACCGAATAATCTTTTACCAAATAAAATATATCAGAAACATTACTTCTGTTTATATATTTATAAATGTTATTCAGTCATAAATCAACTTTTAACAGGATAAAAGTTGACAGAAACAATGGGTTTTTATTTATCAGCAGACTCAGATTCACGTTGAGTTATGATTTGATCAACCAGACCATAGTCAACAGCCTGTTGAGCACTTAAAAAATTATCTCGATCAGTATCCTGTGCAATGACATCCAGATCCTGCCCGGTATGATCTGCCATTATCTGATTCAGTTTGTCTTTCAGTGTCAGAATTTCTCTGGCATGAATTTCAATATCTGAAGCCTGCCCCTGAAAACCACCCAGTGGCTGATGAATCATCATACGGGAGTTGGGCAGACAGAAACGTTTACCTTTCGCGCCACCGGTCAGTAACAAAGCCCCCATACTGGCAGCCTGACCAATACACATGGTACTGACATCGGCCTTAATAAACTGCATAGTATCATATATAGACATACCCGCAGTAACAGACCCACCGGGAGAATTAATATACAGATGGATATCCTTGTCTGGATTTTCAGATTCAAGGAATAGTAATTGCGCCACAATCAGGTTAGCCATATGGTCTTCAACCTGACCCACCAGAAAAATCACCCGTTCTTTTAATAACCGTGAATAGATATCAAAAGAACGTTCTCCTCTTGCTGTCTGCTCAATAACCATTGGCACCAGGCCAAGATTTTCGGCCTGAACAGCACCCGATGTGATTTTGTTATTTAGCATCTAATTATTATCCTTATATTTTCTCTAAAAGCTTTGCTATGAAAAATATCAACCAGAAGCCTGAATAAGTCGGTTATTCAAACTCAGTTAAGCAGCGTCTTCTTTATCCTTCTCAGGATTCATAAATTCAGTGAAGGAAAGTTCTTTTTCTTCAATCCTGGCCTGTTCACAGGCCCAGTCAACCACCATTTCTTCCAGAACAAATGACTCAATTTCCGCCATTTTTTCTTTATTGGACATATAATAATTGACAACTTCCTGAGGATTTTCATAGGTGCCGGCCAGTTCTTCAATTTTCTGTTTGACCTTATCCGATGAGGCTTTAATTTCGTTGGACTTAACAATTTCAGCCAGTACCAGACCTAAGCTAACACGCTTTTTGGCCTGTTCCTCAAACAGGTGAGTTGGCAGATCGGCTTCATCACTACCCTGCATCTGGTATTGCTGCTGCATCTGTTTTGCCATATTAACAGCTTCTTCCTGAACCAGCGAAGCTGGTACGGTAATGTCATTCACTTCCAGGATAATGTCCATTACCTGATTTTTAAGCTTACCGGAAATGGCCTTATCCAGTTCTATCTGCATGTTCTTTT
>JALSUJ010000469.1:5403-6630 GCA_027071355.1 Gammaproteobacteria bacterium
TCATCATTTAATTCCGGCAGAGAAGCTTCTTTAACAGCGCTGACCTGCACTTCAAACTGTACATCTTTGCCCGCCACATCATTATAATGGTAGTCATCAGGGAATTTCAGGTTTAAGGTCAGCTCATCTCCCGCCTTGGCACCTTTAAGCCCATCTTCAAAACCTTCTATCATCTGTCCTTGCCCCAGAACCACTGCAACCTGTTTACCTTCATTGCCGTTAAAGGCTTCACCATCAATGGTGCCGACAAAATCAACAATGACCTGATCATCACTTTCAGCAGCACGATCAACATCAGTAAAGGTCTGATTCTGTTTACGAATATTTTCTATAGTAGTATCAATATCAGCATCAGAAATAGACACCTTAGCTTTTTCAAAGCTCTTATCAGCCAGAGAACCTACTTCTATTTCAGGGTAAACTTCAAACGTAGCTTTATAGCGGATCTGCTCTTTACTGTCTTCATCAAGCAGCTCAATTTTTGGCTGACCCGCTGGATTGATTTCTTCCTGAGAAATGGCTTCAAAATAACTCTGCTGCAGTTTTTCATTTAAAACCTCAGCTTCTACCTGAGCACCATAACGTTTTTTAACCACAGCAACAGGTATTTTGCCAGGACGGAAGCCATTAATTTTGACTGTCTTTGTTAAAGATTGTAAACGAGTTTTTACTTCTCCATCGATATCTGATGTTGGAAATTCAACAATCATTTCTCTTTCCAGACCTTCTTTTGTTTCTACTGAAACCTGCATTTTCTATCCTCGTTACAATCTAATAAATTTTATCAAAAACCATCTGTTAAAGCCGGTATTAAAAAAAACCGTACAGATGATATGCTATATAGGGTTAAACGGTGCATTATACAAGATATTAATGTCAATGATTAATACTTTTTAAAGAGAAATGGCAACTATTAGGAAAAAACAGGAAAAAAATTTAAAAGCGGCTGAAGTATCGAGCTATTGAGACTGTAATTTATGCTTTAAGGTAACAATTGAAGGGAATTAAATGAAAAAATATGGTGCGGATGGAGAGACTCGAACTCTCACGCCTCTCGGCACCAGAACCTAAATCTGGCGTGTATACCAATTTCACCACATCCGCAGAAAATATTTAGAATCGAAGGATTCTAATAATAAGAATAATGGGGTGAACGAAGGGGATCGAACCCTCGACCGCAGGAGCCACAATCCTGAGCTCTACCAACTGAGCTACGCTCACCACAAT
>JALSUJ010000470.1:0-3967 GCA_027071355.1 Gammaproteobacteria bacterium
GAGCGATCCATATCGCTTTCCCTGCGCTTTACTTTATCTCGATTATCAAAAAACTCCTTATCACCACGGAAAAAACTATGGGTAAAATTCATTTTCTCCAGAGCCTCATCATGGCTCACCTGTGGATTAGAACGGATCTGCTGATATTCAAGAAAATAACGATAGTCCGTTATTAAAGAAGAACTGGACGAAAAATAAGCCCATATATTGCCGGAAAAACTATTGATCCGAAAAGCTTCCAGATATTCTTTTTCTTTAAAACGCAGGTTTTTCATAGCCTGCAGTGATTTTTCAATATTTTCTATATTAATTCCTGAACAGATCTCAAAATCAAATTGATTTTCTTCTGCTAATTCCAGAAAATCATTCAGATAATAGGCTTTGGGACAGAAAGGATTATTAGAAAAACGGACTTCAATCAGGTTTGAACCAAAAATGATTCGAGCCTTATCTATAATACTACGTTCATAAAGAATATAAAGTTTATCAAATACCACATCAATATTTTTATCCAGCTCAGAATCAGAACGTTCTCGAAAAAATAATCCCTCTTTTTTTTCCTGATCCTTAGCTATTGCTATTTCCTTGTCAGTATTCCATAAATGCTGTGCAGTTATAGTATCCATCTCTTATCCAGTGTCTCCCTGTTAATAACAGCAGGATTCAATCCATAAGTGTCTATATTAAAATTTCTTATACAAACCAATTATAAGCTATTTTTGTGTCAAAATTATTATCATCTTACCAGGAGCTTAATCCGGACAGGTACAGGGAAAAGATTTAATTTTCTGATATAGGACACCCTCTGCAGTGTCTATTGATTCATATAAGATAAATTCATTTACGCGCCAGTGGATATCCGGCGGTGTTATATTAAGCAGTAAGAACTTTTCAGCATCATTTTTAATCATTGCTTTTCGAACGAGCGTGATATGCGGCTGATATTTTCTGCTATCAACAGCGCTATCCAAAGCAATACCGCCTTTGTTAATTTCCAGGCTCAAATGTTTATGTAATAATCGTAAGGGCTCCGGGACTGACTTCAGTCCCAGCCAGAAAATATTTTGTTTAAAAACACCAGGCCTGTCACAGACTATATTAAAAGATGTACAATGAATCTTGTTTGCAGCCTGTATTATAGTTTGCTGCTGGTTAATACTGAGCTTACCCATAAACAGCAGAGTTAAATGCAGATGTTCCGCTTTGATCGGCTTTCCAGAAACATTAAGTATTTTACGATAGTGAATTATTTTGTCTTTGGTAATGTTATCCGGAGACAGTGCAAAGAAAAAACGACTCATAATTAATTAATTTCCTGCCGGCAATTATTTTTTTCATTAATGTTTAAATTTTTCAGAAACCAGGCTGACATATTTTATTTATCTATGCTGAGCTTAATATTTATATCTGGGAAACGACTATGAGCAGGATTTCACATTATCCAGGAATTGTTTTATGTCCGGGTTAATGCTCTCTAAGGCATCAATCCTGTCAAATGGAACTGGATGACTGAACAAATATCCCTGAATTAAATCACAGCCCTGTTTATACAGATAATCCAGTTGCTCAATAGTTTCCACACCTTCGGCAACAACTTGAAGATCCATACTATGAGCCAGTGTTATAATGGCGCTGGTAATGGCTGCGTCATCATTATTAAGACAAATATCTCTGACAAAGGACTGATCAATTTTTAAGGTATCAAAGGGTAAGCGTTTAAGATAATTCATCGATGAATATCCTGTGCCAAAATCATCAATGGACAGTTTGACACCCAGCTCATGTAATTGATGCAAAAGTTTTGCTGTTTCAGAAATATCTCTGATAAGTAAACTTTCTGTTACTTCCAGCTCCAGGTATTCCGCAGCAATACCTGTTCGGCTGATAATACCATCAATCATTTTGACAAAATTATTCTGTCTGAACTGTCGAATAGACAGATTAACAGCAACCCGTTGTGGCGACAAGCCCGCTTTCTGACGAATCATTTCATCAATACAAGACTGATGTAATACCCATTCACCTACCGATGAAATCAACCCGGTTTCTTCTAATATGGGTATAAATTTATCCGGTGTAACATCTGGAAAGTCCGGATGTGTCCAGCGTAATAAAGCTTCCTTACTACTAATATGAACCGTTTCAAGATGCAGTTGCGGCTGATAATGCAAATAAAATTCATCACGCTCCAGAGCATACCTTAGTCTTGATTCCATAGCCAGATGTTGAGCTTGATCCACACGACCATTACCGGAATAAAAACAGAAATTTTCTCCACCATTAGACTTTGCCTGATACATGGCGATGTCTGCTTTTTTTAGTAATGTTTTGTTGTCTTTACCATCCAGAGGAAATTGAGAAATTCCAATACTGGCAGAAACAAACAGCTCGTTTTCATTAATCAGAAATGGCTGTGACAACGAATCAATTAATTTTTCAGCTACCGGAGAAATATCGTTCTTACTGGCCAGATCATTGAGTATAATAGCAAATTCATCTCCACCAAGTCGGGCAACAGTATCTCCTTCTCGTATACATAGATTAAGACGTTGTGCTGCTTCAATTAATAATTGATCACCAACCCCATGTCCCAGGGTATCATTTATACGTTTAAAACGATCCAGATCAATAAATAATACCGCTATATTGCGCTTATGCCAGCTCATTCTGGGCATAGCCTGGTGCAGTCTATCCTGAAACAATATACGATTTGGCAAACCGGTTAAAGCATCATGATGGGCCAGATGATGAAGTAATTGCTGAGATTCCATGCGCTCAGTAATATCTTTACCTGAGGAAATAAAATGAGTAATTTTACCCATCCTGTTTTTTTGCGGGGTAATAGTCTTTTCTTCGTAGTAAAGAGTACCGTCTTTACGCTTATTGATAATAACGTCACTAAACACTTCACCATTTAGAATACGTTCCCATAAACGTCGGTAAAATTTGTTATTCTGGCCATTCGACTTTAAAATACCAGGTGTTTTACCCAATATTTCGGATTTTGTATAACCCGTGGTTTCTTCAAATGCCGGATTAACATACTCAATAACTCCATGGACATCTGTGATCATAATCGAGTCAGCGGTCTGTTCTACCGCCATAGATAACTTTTTCATTTCTTCTTCCGCCTGATGACGTTCAGAAATATCCTGCAGTGTACCTGCCATTCGTTTAATACTACCATCAGGTTCTTCTATCAGTTCTCCTTGTTGACAGACATAGCGTATGGATTTATCCGGCATAATAATACGATGTTCAATACTAAAGAAAGGAAGCTGCTCATTTATTACTTTAGAATGCTGATGTTCAACTAATTCGAGATCTTCTGGATGTACCCTTTGCATTAATGAGCGGTAAGTAAGAACCCTGGTATCCTGAGCAATATTTAATATCCGGTATATTTGATCAGATAACAGCATTTTTCCACTGTCAATCTCCCATTCCCAGCTTCCAATACTAGCCATTCTCTGCGCTTCAGCCAGACGAGCCTCACTATCCATACGCTTATAGGCTTCATCTTTGAGTTCACGATTGATTTTTCCTAAAGCAGCAGTCCGTTCTCTGACAAGCTGCTCAAGGGTTTCATTTGACATGGCCAGTTTCTGAATTGTTTTGAGATCCTGGTAGGAGCGCAACGCTACAATTAACGCGGTATTTAATTTAACAGAGGTAAGTTCAGATTTGTCCTTATAATCATTAATATCATACTGGGTGATAATTTCAGATTCAGGAGCCTCACCAGCTTGACCAGTGCGTAGAATAATGCGCACAAATTTATTTTTAAGTTTTTCGCGGATAAAGCGGACAGCTTCAAGCCCGGCATGCTCACTTTCCATGACGACATCAAGCAGTATCACTGCTGTATCGGGATGTTTTTCTAGTAGTTTATAAGCATCAGTACCGGAATAACCACTAATCAGATGTAAATTGCGCCCTTCAAAATTAAAATCTTTAAGTACCATAC
>JALSUJ010000470.1:3977-6616 GCA_027071355.1 Gammaproteobacteria bacterium
TGAGTCATTTCATCATCATCAATGACCATAACTTTCCAGGGATTCAGCTTATTTTGATTTGCTGTTTCAGGCTCATCCGAAAAAACCAGATCACTGGAATGATTCACAACATTGTTATCAGCACTATTCATCTAAGTTTAAAACTCTATACATTCTTATTATTATCAATAAGTTGATTACACCAATCACTAGTGCTTTACAGATTTTATTAACCAGGAAGCACTAATTATAAAATATCAAAGCCAATAATCCCTATTATTAAGGATAGAATAAAAATATCGTTTTTCAATTTATTATTTAATAATTGAATCATTTATATAACTTGCTCAAAAAAGAATTACTTAAAGAGGAAATCTGAAAATAATGGGGCAGGATAATGGACAGGATTAGAGCTACTTATTATGAATGTTGCTAGTGATAAAATCATCGCATCCCTGACAGGGCTCTCCATAGCCGATTCGCTCATATTCTGCAATAACCTGAGCACCAAATAATAAGATAATTGCGCCCACTTCCAGAAATAACAGGATAACAATAGCAGAGGTTAACGATCCATAAACGACATTAACCATTGACAGTGTTGAAAAATACCAGACCAGCACATGTCGCGCTATTTCCCATAGAACGGTTGCACTGATACTACCAATTAATGCATGTCTGAAACTCAATTTTCCAACCGGCATAACCATATAAATTGAAGTCAGCATCAGGATCAGTCCAATAACACCAAAGAAATAGAAAAATGTTTTTGTCATTTCATCCAGGGTCCAGGTCCAGAATAGAATCCTCATGCTTTCACCTTCCCAAACCTGCAAAATACCGCTAATGGTAGTAATAATTAGCATGCCCAGCCCTAATACAACAATATAACAATATGGAATAATAGCGGAAATCAGAAAATGCCGACGGCGAACACTGACCCGATGATAAAAAATAATTGACATGGTATTTTCCAGTACGGTGAATGTCATCGAACTAAAAAATAACAGGATCAGTAATAACATCCAGCCAATATGTTTCTGAGTAGTGAAATGGGTGATTTGTTCCATGAACACAGAGGTCTGCCCAGGCAGAATTAAATTAATATATTCACTGGTTAATTTTAATAACTGTTCTGGTTCAACCACATAGGAGAGCACTATTAGAATCAGGGAAAACAGGGGGATAATTGAAAGTAAGGTATAATAAGCCACGGCACCGGAAAGTAGTAAGCCCTGATTAGCCTGAAAACTTTTAATAACCTGTTTAAAAAAACCCGCAGGATTGCGCAGGATTTTCTTTCCGGGACTTTGCCATTTTTTATTCATTATACTTTTTTAATTTAAACACGGCATCTTTCTGATACCTGGGTAAAGTAATAGTTACTAATAAGGTACGATCCGGAGCAAAATACTTATTGATATCAGGCTGTTTTAATTCAAACATTTTTATATCATCAGAACCAAAAGATTTATACCCGACCAGATTTTTATCAGCGGTAACATCCGGCAAAGCACTTAAACTGAACATTAATGATTCATTAATCTTGTCAATTAACTGATTCATTGACGTGGTATCTATCATAAAACTGCGATAACTATAATCATCACCATACGCATGTTTTTTACGGGCAATATGTTTATTAAACATAGTAGCCCATTTATCTTTTATATCTGTAAACTTACCGTAAAATTCCAGAACATAATCGGTAACCGGTGCCCCGGTATCATCTATAACATGAAAAACCGTATTCTGAAAAGCATGGTGCTCATGATCTTTAGATTTACGGTATTTTTTGCGTACCAGCTCAGAATCTGCTGCACACTGCTTACACCATTGAGGAAAATTTGTTTTACTAATATTCAGCGCCTGTACAATTGGGTTTAATAATTTTTGCGGAAGTTTTTTTCTGCCTGTTATTTCACCGTGATCAAATCCATCCATAATTAAAAATGCGGTTTTCCCTGAAGACATCTTTATGGCTGTGGCACTAAAATCACCATTATTACGACTTACTTTTATATCTATCTGTGCACAATTCATATTTGCAGTGGAAACATAGACCGTACCATCAGAGCCATCTTCATTGGCCAGACCGCTAACTCCTGTATATCCGGTATTACCAACAATAACCGTGCAGCGAACTCCGCCTTTACTAAAGGCATTCGGGCTAAACCGATCGTTTTGTGCCAGTTTCCAGGAATAAGGGCTGGCCATTTCCAGTGCTTTTAAAATATGTTCACCGGTCTGAAAAGTTTTATCTGCATTCCAGCCTTTGGCAACCCGTCCCAGGATAGAACGGCCTTTATGTGCCAGCGGCGAACCAAAATTAGCCGGTGCCAGCATAACCAGATTTCTGACCGGTGGTTTTTGTCCATCCGGCCAGTAGCTGCTCATCCAGTCACGAATAACCAGACCACCGGTTGAATGCACAATAACATCCACACTATTGGGTTTTGTCGGCAAACCAGATGCACGCCAGGCAGCCTGCATGGCAATAATAATATCCTTCATAGTAACATCATCATCCAGTGACACATAATCAGCCAGCCAGATTTCTTCCACAACCCTGTTCGTCTCTTTTTTTAAGCGCCTGGCCAGTTTTTCAAATGAAGAGGAATTATCACTCCATCCATGAATAATTACTATGGGTATCATTT
>JALSUJ010000471.1 GCA_027071355.1 Gammaproteobacteria bacterium
ATATTATTGTATACTGTTATTGTTATATTAGTGAAAAAACTAGGATGTACAATATGGGTGACCAATTTAACCTGAGTGAGACAGACTGTTGTGATATGAATATGGACTTAATGTCACGTGATGAAGACATTGATCGTGCCTCACGATCTTTAAAAGCGATGTCTCATCCATTGCGATTAAAAATTTTATGTACATTGGGTGACGCAGAAATCAGTGTACAGGATATTGTTGAGAAAGTCGGTACATCGCAAAGTAATATTTCACAGCATCTGGCTATTTTAAGAGATAAGGGTATTCTTGCTTCTCGAAAAGATGCTAATCGTGTTTATTATCGAGTCGGTGATGCCAGAACTTTACGCCTGATAGGCATGATGAGAGATGTTTTCTGTACTCTGAGTAGTTGAGCACAGTACTGGAGTAATACCCGGAAAATAATTCCACGGCAGAATTATAATGGCTGTTAACGGGACAGGTTTCTGCTGTTGACAGGATATTTTAAAGACTGAAAAAACCAATCAGATATCATTATTCTGTTTGGTTTTTTTGGTTTATAGAATTACTTTTTTGAGATTATGGTAATCAATATATGGAACATTTAAATGAGTTTGTCACAACTAACTGGGTGATGATTCTAATATGGTTTTTCCTGCTGGGAATGATCATCAATTCTTTTATAAAATCGTCCTACGATATTAGTGCTCTGCAGGCAGTACAGTTAATGAGTCATGAATCCGGGACTATTATTGTTGATGTCAGAGAAGACAGTGAATATCAGTCTGGCCATATTCCCGATTCCATACATATTCCTTTAAGTGCTTTAAAATCCCGGGTAGATGAACTGAATAAATATAAAAATAAAAATCTTATACTGGGCTGTCGCTCCGGCAGTCGTTCTGGTCGAGCCTGTAGTATTCTCAAGAAACACGGCTTTGATAAAGTGCATAATTTGCGCGGCGGAGTTATGGCCTGGGAAAAAGAAAATCTACCAATGAAAAAAGGTTAAGTCATGCCTGAAAAACAAGCAGAAATTACTATTTATCTGACTCAATATTGCCCTTATTGTGTACGGGCAAGAGGTTTGCTAAATGCCAAAGAAGTCAGCTATAACGAAATTGATGTTGGCGCACAACCGGAACTGCGTGAAGAAATGATCCAGAAAAGCATGGGAGTCACCTCGGTACCGCAAATTTTTATCGGTAATACCCATGTCGGTGGCTGTGATGATCTGTTTGCACTGGAATCAGCTGGTAAACTGGATGCCTTATTGTTTCCTGCGTAGGGATAATCAGCGGTATCGCGTTTATTGATCCCGTTTTAAACTTTAAAAACCGGATAAACGGTCCTATTTATAAATAAAGCAAATAAATTTATAAATGGAGTAGACAAAATGACTGATTCCGTACATATCGTTTGTCCACATTGTGACGGTATTAATCGTATTCCTGCAGCAAAGCTGGCATCAGGAGCTAAATGCGGTAAGTGCCATCAGATTTTATTACCCGGTAAACCGGTTGAATTAAATGCGGCACGTTTTAATAAGCACATTCAAAAAAATGATTTACCGGTACTGGTTGATTTCTGGGCGCCCTGGTGCGGACCCTGTAAAATGATGGCTCCGGTGTTTGAGCAGACTGCGCAGTATTTTCAGCATCAACTGGAACTGGTTAAGGTGAATACCGAACAGGAGCAGGCGCTGGCTGCCCAATACGGTATTCGGAGTATTCCAACCATAGCCCTGTTTCATCATGGCCGCGAAATTGCCCGCCAGGCGGGTGCTATGGATCAAAATAACCTGATACAGTGGGTAAAAAGTCAGATACGCTAAATTATACTGAAATAGTTACCCGAAAATTTAACTAAATAAAGGG
>JALSUJ010000472.1 GCA_027071355.1 Gammaproteobacteria bacterium
ATAGGTGGGCTCATCCGGGGCTTTTTCAGGGGAAACCGTCCACAGCCACATAGATTCTTCAGGTTCTGCCCAGGGATCTTCCAGAATACCGCCTTCATAGGAAATATGCAGTAAGTTAGCATCCATGGAATAAGGGGATTTTTTACCCTGTTTTTTCTCAATGGCAATACCGTGTTCTTCAGCATAAGCCATTAATTTTTCACGGGAATTCAAGTCCCATTCACGCCAGGGTGCAATAATTTTAACATCCGGTTTCAGCGCATAGGCACCCAGTTCAAAACGTACCTGGTCATTACCTTTTCCAGTAGCACCATGAGAAATAGCATCGGCACCGGTTTTATTAACAATTTCAACCAGACGCTTGGAAATAAGCGGACGGGCAATCGAAGTACCGAGCAGGTATTCGCCCTCATAAATTGTATTAGCGCGGAACATGGGAAATACGAAATCACGGGCAAATTCTTCGCGCAGATCATCGATATAAATTTCTTTAATACCTGCGGCTTCTGCTTTAACACGCGCAGGTTCCACTTCTTCACCCTGACCAACATCTGCTGTAAAAGTAACGACTTCACAATCGTACTCGTCTTTAAGCCATTTAAGAATAATGGAAGTATCCAGGCCACCGGAATAGGCTAAGACCACTTTTTTGACGTCAGACATTGAAAGATTCTCCCTTACTTTATATGTTAAAAACAAGGCATTATCCTGTAAACAGGATAAGATTTCTACTCTGAATGACTATTGAGCAATTAAATTTCAGTCTAAAGGGTTATTTTCCCTGAATTCTAATGTTATTTTTGTCTACCAGATGGTCTAAATTGATAAAATTAGGAGCCGGTGGTTCGTCATCAACGGGTACAGATTCCTGTTCCGGATTATCCATTGAGGTCTGATCTGGCTTCTGTACCTGATCTTTTGATACCGGTTCTTTTGATGATGATTTTTTTACCGGGGGTGCTTTATTAAAAATAGACTTTGTCTGTAACAGGCGACGACGTTCTGCCTTGCGGGCGACCTCTATGGCCTTCTGTTCTTCCTCTGTAGGCGGCGCTGTTTCCAGTAACTGGATATCCGCCCGACGATTTTTAGCCCGCCCTCTGGAGGTTTTATTTGAAAATGTGGATTCTCTTTCGCCATGACTGACGGCATAGATCATATCCCGTTTAGCCCCTATGGACAGCAAATATTTAATAACTGAGTCGGAACGCTGCTCAGATAGTTTATCATTGTACCGGCGTCGCCCCCGCGAATCGGCATGGGCATCAATACGGATCTGCCGGATAGCAGAATTCATCTTCAAATAACGCAGCACATTTTTTAAATCCCGTTTAGAACGGGCTGTTAAGTCTGCTTTATTAGTGGCAAAATACAGCCGGAAGTTTTTTATCCTTTGTAGATCAAAATCCATCAAAGTCTTTTCACAGGCACGATATTTTGCCAGCACTTTGCGAAAATTAACCGGAGAAAGCATCACTGCAATAATATCTCTGCCATCGGCCAGATCCCGGTAAATTATTACCGGAGACATGCCGTTTTCAATCTGCTGTAGCATTCTGGATGCATAAGGGTGTTTAACCTTAAGCGGATTATGACCACTTTGAAAGTCCATTTTGGCTATTTCAAACACCGTATCATCATGTCGCCAGGGAGGTGGTTCGGACTGGACAATAACTTTGGCATCACTCATAACTGGTGTATTACTGTATAAATCAAATACTAGCTGATGTCCGGATTTATGAATAAATTTACCTTCACCATAATATGGTATGGTCTGCCAGAGTACGCACTGATAGTTATTTTTGCCGCTGGTCTGCCATTTGGCATCTGCCAGACGCACCACATATTCACGTTCCAGTGAAAAAGCAGCGGGCATATAAAATCCCAGTGACAACAGAACCAGCGTCAATAATTTGATGAAATGTTGTGTTTTTATATCCATGGTAAGTTGAAAATGCAATTTTTGCGCCATTTACCATTTTTGTGAATATTCAGGGATGCAAATAAAATATTTGCCGTTCAGGAGCCAGACAAATTTTATCATTACAGCTTTGATATTGAATCTGCACCGGTATAAACGGTAATTTTCCATCAATAGCCTGTTTTTTCTCTACAGGCAGTGATGCAAGCTGCACTTTAATGACAATATTGCCCTGATAAAGTGACAGAGGTTTATTGTTCAGTTCAGTATTTAAATCCAGTTGAATTTTCTCGCCCTGTGGATATTCTGCGCTAATAATTTTCCAGTGCTCAGAGGCCAGTGGTTTCAGACTGACCGAGGTTGCCTGGAGATCTTTTTCCAGAGGGTAACGACTGTTAATATGCCAGTTTTTATCTATTTGAAGGAGCCATGCCAGCTCAATCTTTGTCTTTTCACCCTGACGGCTTCGACTAATAACTTCGGGATTTAGACGTAAATGTCCTTTAGCACCATAAACAACCGAACCATGATCAGCGTAACCAAGTTCACCGAAATTTAACTCATTAACAGCCATTAAAAAATACCCGAAGGCCGATGGAGAGGTTTTAACCTGAGCCGACAGTGATGAAATCAATGCCATGGCCTTACTCTGAAAATAATCCTCTCCGGTGCGATAATATAGCTGACTTAAAAGCTCAAGGGCAGCCGCATTGGCAGAAGGCAGTGCACCATCATAAATATCTTTGGGACGATTAAACAGCAATTCATGGTCCATATCAGTGCTACTGGATGTGGTCTGTGCAACAGCGGCCTGACTGAGATAAAAATTGCCTTCCTGCTTATCCCAGAACAGCTTTACCATAGTCAGCGTCAGTTCTCTGGCACGCTGCAGCCACTGCTTCTGTGCGGTGGCATCGTATAAGGCAACAAACGCCTGAGCCAGCCAGGCATAATCCGCCTGAGTAGCTGCAACCGATGGTTTTGAATTCAGACTGGCCCGCCAGAGTCGTTGCTGCTGATAATGCACCTGCCATAAGTACTCCGCAGCCTTTACAGCCGCATCCAGATAGGCTGGATTTTGCAGCTGTCTGCTCGCTTTAGCAAGACTGATGATCATCATACCATTCCATGCAGTGACAATTTTTCGGTCAATAGCTGGTGTTATCCGGGTCTGACGATGTTGATATAATATCTGTCGAATACGGTCCACATCATGGTACAGATCAGAGAGTTGCAATTGATGCTGTTGAGCATACTGTGCCAGAGAAACAGGTAAATGTAATATATTTTCACCGCTGCTTTGAGTATTCAAGCCTCCAGCCGCTGCCGGTTCACTAAAATTGCCATCCTTAGTCACAGCATATAAAGATATGGCCAGTGGATACAGTTTTGCCGGTAATACGGCTTTTAGTTCTGCCTGTGTCCAGAGAAAATATTGCCCTTCCTTGCCATCACTATCCGCATCACTGGCAGAAAAGAATGCGCCATTAGAGTCCTGCATATCCCGCAGTACAAAATCCAGTGTCTGAGTAACAATTCTGCGATCCTTTTGCTCCTGACTCATAGCATACATCTGTAGATAAACCCGTGACAGTAGTGCCTGGTTATAAAGCATTTTTTCAAAATGTGGTACCAGCCACGCATTATCAGTAGAATAACGATGAAAACCACCGCCAACCTGATCATAAATGCCGCCCTGTGCCATCATATCCAGAGTCAGTCTCAGAGCATCAAACACTTCTTTATCCTGATCCCGAACCGCGACATCCTCAAGTAAAAGCAAAGAGGTTTCATTCGGAAACTTGGGTGCCTGGGAAAAACCACCCTGCAGCTCATCAAAACGGTTTAACAGCTTAATAACGGCAATCTGTACCCTTTCCCGACCAATGTGTTCAGCCTGCAGAAGTCCCTGCTGACGCCCCTGTACTGCAGCAGAAATTTTATCGGCCATGGTGCGCAATTGTGCTTCATCGTTTTGCCATAACTGCTGTGCCTTCTGCAATACCTCCAGAAAGGTATCCCGCGGCATATAGGTGGCCATAAAAAACGGTTTGCCTTCGGGTGTCAGGATAGATGACAATGGCCAGCCACCACTGCCGTTGAGCAGCATAGCAGCAGTCATATAAATTTTATCGACATCAGGGCGCCGTTCTCGATCAACTTTAATGGCTATATAATGTTGATTCAGATAGTCTGCCAGCTTTATATTATCAAAGCTTTCACGTTCCATAACATGGCACCAGTGGCAGGTTGAATAACCAATGGAAAGAAAAATGGGCTTATTTTCCCGTTTAGCCCGCTCAAAAGCTTCTTTGCCCCAGGCATACCAGTGTACAGGATTATGGGCATGCTGAATAAGATAGGGGGATTCTTCCAGGATCAGACGATTGATGAACTCTGGTGTACCATCGGCATTAAAATGTTCAGTTCTGGGCTGATAATCTGCCCCTTTGCTGAGATAAGCCTGCCATAGTTTATCCGGTATTTTCTGCTGAGCATACGCCGGACACAATAACAACAGCCATACAATAATGACACTAATAACACGGACATACTGATTTAATTTTACTGGCATGAGTTTTTTATCTGCTGCATTATTTTAGCCAATTGTTCCAGAGTAAATGGTTTTTGAACAAAATCAATCACACCCTCATCAAGCAATGACTGAATTTCTTTGTCCATACCATAGCCCGATGCAATAATAACTTTTACTTCAGGATCCATTTGTTTTAAGCGTTTAAAAGTTTCTGTACCGGCCATTTTAGGCATCATCATATCCAGAATAACCAGATCGATTTCATCACCATGCTGCTCATAATACTCCAGAGCCTGATAGCCGTCTTCACAGGTATGCACCAGATAGTCATTTTCTTCAAACAGGACTTTGGTATACATACGGATAATTTCTTCATCATCCACCAGCAAAATATGTTTTTTGTCACCACATAAAGTCTGCTCTTCCTGTTCTGCTTCCGGTTGCTGCAGACATTTGGGGAAAAACAGCGAAAAACAACTGCCCTTACCTTCTTCAGTATCCACCACAACGCCACCGCCATGATTGATCAGTGTACCGTAAACTGCCGCCAGTCCCATCCCCGTGCCTTCACCATGAGCCTTGGTGGTATAAAAAGGTTCAAACAGATGGTCTTTTGCTTCCTCACTAATGCCCACTCCGGTATCACAGACATCAATACGAATATAGTCACCTGGCTCCAGGGTTAATTTCTGCTGCTCAAGCTGTACTTTGTTCAGGGTTATATTTTTACTGCTAATAGTTAATATTCCGCCATCGGGCATGGCATCTTTTGCATTTAAAGACAAATTAAGCAGGCTGTTCTGTATCTGGCTTGGATCTCCGGCAGTATTGCATGGTGTCGTATCGAGCGAAGTTTTAATAACTATTCGCTTGTCCAGCATATGCTTCAGCATACTGACCAGCTCCAGAATAACGCTGTTGAGATCCACTGCCACCATATGATATTGGCCTTTACGTGCAAAAGCCAGTAACTGATTAGTTAAATCTGCAGACTGTCGGGCAATATTAATAATTTTCCGGGCATAGAATTTAAGCTGTTTATCTTCCAGTTTACCTTCCAGAATTTCTGCAAAGCCCATCAGACCATGCAGCATATTATTAAAGTCATGAGCCATACCACCAGCCAGCTGACCAATAGCATCCATTTTGTGACGATGTCTTAATTGATCTTCTATTTCTCTTTGACGGGTAATATCACTACCGATACTGAGTACACCGATTACCTCATTATATTCATCATAAAGAATTTTATTGGTCCAGTTAATCCATAATCGTTTACCCGTACGAGTACAGTTTTCATTAATATTATTTTCATAGCTTTCAGGATGACGGCAGATATCATCCATTAATGCGGACAGATTTCGCCCGGTTGATTCTGTTTTGGGGACAATGGTGTCCATAACATGCTGACCAATAATATCCTCTTCTGTGTATTCAAATAGTTTCTGTGCAAACTCATTAAAATAGGTAATATAGCCCTGCCGATCCCAGCGTAAAATAATAGAATTGGCATTTTCCACCAGTTCCCGGTATTTTTCTTCGCTTTTTCTAAGGGCATTTTCGACCAGTACAAAGGGAGATACATCCACTAGATACAGGTTTATTTCATGCATCTGCTGGCTATCAGAACAACTGCATACAGGAAATGCGGTAACCGTCAGGCTCTGCCGACCCTGCCCGATAATTTCCAGTTTGCGTGTCATAGTAGTGCTGCCCGGTTTATTCATCCAGTGCATAAAGTCCTGAATTTGATGTTGTTTAATCCCTAACTGTTCAGGAGACAACTGGCTGAACTCTGATTCTATATAACCCAGTTTACTCTGCAGGGCATGATCCATAGCCTGGATCCGGTAATGTCCGTTCTCATTCATAATTATTGACAATGTATAAATTTTAGATTGCATTAATTTGAACTACCATTTATCCGAACCCGAGACTTAGAAGAAAGGTCATTATTTATAATAAATTTTGTTTGAACAGGGAAGATTCAGTTTTATTTGTTATTATTGTAGATGATATTCAGCTTTTAATAATGGTATTGTCCATAAAAAATATACTAAAAGAATAATATTCTGTAGGATTTACGCCACAAACAGCCGTTCTACTAAATACAATGAATG
>JALSUJ010000473.1 GCA_027071355.1 Gammaproteobacteria bacterium
TGAGGATATGATAGCCCTTCAAAGCATTCCAGTTAAGACTAAAACAATGCTCATAATGATAGCCCTGATGTTTTTCCACTAAAAAGTTCGCTTCAATTCCCCAGCGATATCGAGCCCCAAGATCACAACGTTCATGAACATTATGGCTTTTCAGTTCACGACTGGACAGCCAGGCATGGCGTGAGTGTTTTTCTTCAATCTCACCATACTGATCCACCTCCTGCCAATATTCATCACACACCACCAGATGGACAAGCATTGTTTTTTTGCCATTATCAAAATCATATTCAATATTGTTGACCCAGACAAAGCGTTGCTCTCGTCCATTACATTGTTGCTGGTATTGGTTGTTTTTTTCCATTGTGCAAAGTGAATTAAATTCTCGCCAGATGGTTTTCAGATCTTTTTGTTGAAGAACAATCATATACTGCCAGTTTTTCTTCTGGCAATATTCCATCAAGGGGCCATTGGCATAAAGCCCATCCAGCAACAGCATAATAGGCAAGTGAGAGAAATATTTTTTTATCTTCTTACTCAAACGTTTGAAAGCTCTCAATTCACAGTCTTGTTTGCTGTTTTGTTGATCACCCAATTGATATTCTAAAAATTCACTCAATAAAGGGATGACCATGCCATTATGAAAGGATAAGTTTGCCTCCAGTACATAGACATAATATTGGTATTCTTCCTCTTTTTCTTCCTCTGGTTTATCTTCGTTATTGTCACCGTTCTTTTTTCTCTTTTTACGTTGCAATAACTCTTCAGTAAAGAGCGCTTTTCGAGCCAGTTTTTGTGAACCATCAATTGCAACAGGATAACAATTGTTGATAAGGTAGCGTTTGAATTTTTTCTTTCTGATCAGATTTTTAATGACATCAATTTGGATGATTTCAAGTTGTTCAATCTCAATCTTTTTCAGCACTCGATAGAGTGTATCGGCATGAGGCAAATTCTCTAGTTCTGGAAAAAATTCTTTCAGGTTTTGTCTAAATAAGGGGCGTGTCATTTCTTTGTTGACTTGTCGGCGTGAAGCAAATTGAAAGACAAACATCAGCAAGCCATAGAGCATTAATACTGTGATTTTGTGTTTTATTTTATTTGGATTTCTGTGATCGGGGATTTTTTTAAGGCCACTTAAAATAAGAGGTAATTGAGAACGTAGCACACTCAACTGATCGTTAGTCACGTGTTGTCTTGCGGTTTGCTCTTCTTCTGCTGTTTTCCAGGGGCAAACGATATTATCTAAAAGACAGGGATGTTGAGTGGTTATGCTCTCTTTATTTTGGTGTAAGTGTTTTTCCACTGTTTTTTTTACAGCGATTGGCTTCAATAACATCCTGACTCAAACGGTTTTTTTTAATGTCACTCATAGTTCAGTTCTTCCTTTTAATGAGGTGCATAATAATGACTGGCACTGCTTTGACAGCGCTTTAATGTAAATCAGTTTGGGACTGCTGGTATACGTTTTACCGGGTTGCGCTAAACCTCTTCCTGTCGTTTTACCTAAAAGTACCCATCCAGCCGCTTGGTAACAAATCCCCGAAAAATAGGCTGGATCGACAAAGGTTTCTAATAAGAGAGGACTGAATCCCCAACGTTCATTCCAATCATTGGCCATGCGACGGGCCAATTGACCTAAAACATGGCTGGCCAAGTGAGGGACTTTAACCCAGGGGAAAATGAGATAGCGTGAATTATTCACTATCCAGGATAAGTTAGCTTTACGTTGTTCAGGTTTCCAACCAATCCAACGATCGCGTGGTGCTAAAGCCCGTGAAGCACCTGATAACATAATACAGCCAAGGTACTGATCATTGGTACGAACAAAGTAGCGAATGGCATAACCAAAGGGATGTTTATA
>JALSUJ010000474.1 GCA_027071355.1 Gammaproteobacteria bacterium
TAATGTCGATGAATTAAGGCAATATTAATACTGAATTCGCCACTACGTTCAATAAATGCCCGGGTGCCATCCAGAGGGTCAACTAGCCAGTAGGTTTCCCAGTTTCGCCTCTGCTGATAGGAGACTTCATCTGATTCTTCAGAAAGAACAGGTAAATCTGGCGTCAACTGAGAGAGTTTATTAACGATTTGTTCATTGGCCGCCAGATCAGCACAGGTCACCGGGGTATTATCTTTTTTATTATGAACCTGATAACTGGACTGATAGATTTTAATAATAGTCTGTCCAACATCCCGGGACAGTTCAATTACTTCAGGCATACAGTTACGCAACAAAGCTTTCAGCTCAGGTGATAATTCAGGTTCATGTAACTGAGGTAAAGTATCGGACATAGATTATTTTCGCTGTTCCAGTATCGCCCTGACAATAAAAGCGGCAGCAATGGTTCGTGCTTCGGTTACTTCATCCCGCATAGCCAGTTGTTCAAACTGTGCGATTGGCCAGGTGGTCACTTCCAGAGGTTCCGGCTCATCACCTTCCAGAGTGGCAGGATACAGGTCTTCTGCCAGTACCACATGAGTCAGATGTCCCATATATCCAGGTGCCAGTGTCATTGATTTAATATGTGTGAGTTTTCGGGCGGCAAAACCAATTTCTTCCTGCAGCTCCCGATTGGCAGCCAGCTCCACCGGTTCATCGGTTTCTATACGCCCTTTGGGGAACATCAGTTCATAACGTTCTACTCCGGCACTGTATTCACGGATCATATAAACTGTATCGGGGTCTTTAAGTGCAACCACCAGAACACCACCGCGACTGGAGCCTTTTAAGCGCTCATACTCAACCTGGTTGCCATTACTGAAAGTAATGTCCAGTTGTTCTATCTGAAATAAACGACTTTTTGCAACGACCTTAGAGTCGGTTATCCGGGGCAATTTACTGGGCACTGACAAAGCTGTATCCTATTCTATTAATAACCATTCAGCATAAATTTCCGTATCTGCCTGTAAGGTCGGTCTTTACCGGCAAGTACTCTTATTAGAGTTCAAATTAAACTGAATAGTTATCTATCCGGCCGGAAACCAGTGGGGCAGGATTATTCACAAAGTGTTATAATAGCAGTTTTTTAAAGTGGAAAACAGGATAGGCTGACCGCCAACAATTAAGCCTGAATCCGATATAAATTAACAGACAGGAATTATTGGTGTTGGACTGGAATAGGATTGACAGTGTTTTTCTGGATATGGATGGAACTTTACTGGATCTCCATTTTGATAATCATTTCTGGCTGGATCATGTCCCACAACGTTTTGCCGAAAAACACGGCCTGACCAAACAACAGGCACTGGATGAATTAGTTCCCCGTTTTCGTTCCATTGAAGGCACTATTAACTGGTATTGTGTGGATCACTGGAGCCGGGAACTGGGTCTGGATATTGCTTTACTGAAAGAAGAAGTACAGCATTTGATTCAGGTACATCCCTTTGTTATTGATTTTCTGCAGCAACTGGCTGAACAGGGCAAACGACGTGTGCTGGTCACCAATGCCCATCAGAAAAGCCTGGATCTGAAAATGAAAAATACCCCTCTGGCCGGTTTACTGGATAATATTATCAGTGCCCACCAGCTTGGCTTACCCAAGGAAGAAGTTGAATTCTGGAAAAAACTGTCCACTCTGGAAAGCTATACACCTGAACGCACATTATTAATTGATGATAATTTAACGGCATTAAGTTCTGCAAAAGAATTTGGCATTGGATATTTAATGGCAATTTATAAACCGGACAGTAAAGCTGATATTAAGGATGTAGGGACTTTTGAAGCGATTCATTCTTTTCAGGAAATTATGCCGTAGGAGCGTTAAGCGTTAAGCGTTAAGCGTTAAGCAGTTTAAATTTGGTTTTGTTTTTCTGCAAGGACTCCCAGGGTAATAAAAATGCCTGTTATCAGGGGGCCTAGATAAATTAGACCAACTGCGGCCAGTAGATGGCTTAGTATTGGGGTGACATATATTAACAGGGCACCATAACCGAAGCTGCATAATACAATAAAAACCAGGGTGCGAAAGATAAAATGCATTCCGCTGATCTGTTTTTTTACCAGTCGGTTAATACTGTGCCCATAAATCACCAGCAGGGTGGCCATAATGGCCATGGCAATTTCCCCCAGCCAGGGATACAGCCACTGCGAAAAATTGATAATTAACATTTTTATTTCATACATACTCTTACCTTAACGCTTAACGCTTATATTATAACAATCGCCCTAATAACACCGGAATGGCATTTTCTACCCGTAAAATTCGTACGCCCAAATGACAGCTGTGAAACCCTGCCTGTAATAGTTTATCCACTTCGTATTGAGTAAAACCGCCTTCGGGGCCAATGGCCAGCAGGGTACTTTTTTTATCCGTTTGCCGTGACAGACATAAATCTCCCTGCCCCGGATGCGCCAGTACAGCCTGTCTGCCAGGGGTCAAAGCCGGTAAAATATCTTCTGCAAAGGGTTTAAAACGCTGAAAAAAATCGACTCTGGGTAATAGTGTATCTCCGGCCTGTTCAAGCCCCAGGATCAGATGCTGGTTAAGCCTGTCCTTTTGCAGCCAGGGTGTTTGCCAATAACTTTTTTCCACTTTAGCACTATGAATTAAACTCAGCTGTTTAACGCCCATTGCACTGACTGTCTGCAAGATACGTTTAAGCATTTTAGGCCGCGGCAAAGCCAGGATCAGATGCACATCCAGAGGGGCAGGAGGGGGCTGATTCAGATGCACTATTAATTCAATACCATTATCATCCAGCATCACCACCTGAGCCGTTCCCATATTACCGTTAAGCAGACCGGCAGCTACAGCCTGTCCTGTTTGTACTTTTTTTACTGTTACCAAATGCTGATAACGATAATCATTTAAAGTGACACGATTGGGAGCGATAAAATCATGTCCGTGAAGAATAAGCAGATTCATAAAATCTCAGCTGGTCTTTTCCATTTTTTTCAGTTTCTTATCCCATTTTTTAAAACGCTGACGACAATAAACCAGCAGCTCTTCATAACTTCTGAAATACAGTTCAAAACCGTCCTCTGCAGGTGAATCATATTCACAATAATCATTAGAATATTCACGACAGATATTAGGCCGCTCACTATAAATACCACAGGCACCATCTTCCTGTAACTGCTCACAAGGTGTAATAAACATCAGAAACCAGCCATCTTCATCTTTGTAAAATTCCACATATTTATGTGCAATCTGCCATAGCATTAACTGAAAATCATCTTTTTTTCGAGGCGTATCAATTTGCTGGGTAACATACTGGCAGCATTTAGTACCCGGACAGAAACTGCACTTGTTTTCAGCAGTAATTTCAATTGTTTTCATATATTTTTTATTTACCCGCTCCTCTAACCGGAGGATCTAATAGTAAAATTATTTTACATCCCGAGCTTATTAGGTAAAAATACCCCTTCAGAATCGAGTTTATCTCTGTAGAAGCTGACTCATCCCGTTAAGTTTATAAAACATGGAATTAATGAAACTGTATCCATTTTCAATTGTTAAGCAGGGCAAAGAGTTTTACTCTGCCATGGTGCGCCTGACCCTGGGCCTGTTCCTTTCGGTATATATCTGGCTAGGCACTGCCCGTGGTGAGTTTGATATTTCTCATATCACCTTTGTTAACTTTGCGGTATTTTATTTCAGCACTACTATTTTACTGGCACTGGATCTTTTTCGTAACCCCGAATCGCATTTTAGACGCTATTTAACACTATTATTTGATATTTCCTGTACTTCTTATGCCGCTATGCTGACCGGTGGTGTGGGCAGTGAGTTTATTCTGATTTATATCTGGCTGTATATTGCCTATGGCACCCGTTATGGACTGAGCTATTTATTAACTGCGGTTATTTTTGTTATTCTGCAATACAATTTTGTATTATATCTTGATAATGCCTGGACAGAAAATCTATTAAGCTCATCAGCTCAAATTTTTGTACTGGTTACCATGCCGCTTTATCTGTATTCCATGATAAAACGATTGCATAAAGCCAAACAGGCAGCAGAACAGGCCACCCTTGCAAAAAGTAATTTTCTAGCCACTATGAGCCATGAAATTCGTACCCCCATGAGCAGCATAATCGGTACTGCACACCTGTTACAAAATACCTGCCAGAATAATAAGGAACAACAGGAATATACCCGAGCTCTGCTGGATGCATCAAAATCATTGCATGCCCTGATTGACGACATACTGGATTTCTCCAAAATCGAAGCCAATAAGCTGGAATTAAATTCTTCCACTTTTGATTTACACCATACAGTTAATGAAGTTCTGGCGGTATTATCACCCAATGCTGAATATCACAATCTGGATTTTATTGTTTATATTGATCCCGAATTGCCAGCCTATGTGGTCGGAGACAGTCAGCGTATCCGGCAGATTTTATTTAATCTGGTGGGTAATGCCATCAAGTTTACTGAAAAAGGTGAAGTCCTGCTTAAGGTAAGCAAGCTTGCAGAGGGTTCTGAACCTGATCAGGTTCATTTGCGTTTTGATATTATTGACTCCGGTATCGGGATCAGCGAAGCACTGCAAAACAAAATATTTGAAAGTTTTACTCAGGCCAGCAGCTCACCTTCACACCGCTCAGGCGGAACTGGACTGGGAACTACCATTTCCAAACAGCTGGTAGAATTTATGGGCGGTAAAATAGGTCTGCGCAGCAGCCCTGGAAAAGGCAGTCATTTCTGGTTTACTATCACCCTGCCCATCAAGGAAGCCGGTAATATCCGCGAACGCTATAAACAGCGCCTCAAGGGAAAAAATACCGACATAATGATTGATAATGACTCTAATTTTGATGTGGTCCGGCGTTATTGTGAGTATTTTGGCCTGTCAATCACACGTTATCACTCTGATAAGGAGCTGCTTGCAGGCATGGAACTCGCCAGTCAACAGCATAAAACCTGCGATCTGGTTATTTTATCCGATAATGCCAGCCATAAGCTGCCTATTAAACTGGCCAGTCAGATTGCCCGCATTCAGTGCCCATCGGGGCAACGAGCTAAAAAAGTGTTTCTGGGATATCTGGGTCAACGCGCCAGAGCTCAGGAACTGGGTAATGATTATTTTGATGCTTATGTTACCAAACCTATTAATTTCGAACGTCTGGGTGATACTCTAATAGAGCTGTTATCTCCGGACATTAAACCTGTCAGCAAGGATAAATTAAACAAACCCATGGATACTTCCCTGAAGATACTTATCGCTGAAGATGAAGATATTAACGCCATGGTATTAAACAGTTTTCTACACGATGCCGGACATAAAACCACCCGGGTAGAGGATGGTGTGCAGGCCGTTGAGGCTTTGAACAAAGAACCGTTTGATCTGGTCTTTATGGATATGCGTATGCCGGAAATGAATGGTCTGGAAGCCACCAGACTGTGGCGTCAGCAGGAACCTGAAAATCTGCATGTTCCCATTATTGCCCTGACGGCTAATGCCACCATTGATGATCGCAAGGCCTGTATGGAAACAGGAATGGATGACTTTATTAGCAAACCCATTACCCCGGAACAATTACTCGATATTATTCGAAAATACCATAATCCCTGAATCTGCTGAAGCTTACTGGCAATTTACCGGAAAGAAAAAGTGTAATTTTTCTTTCACTTCATTTTTCAACGTTAAACTGACTTCTGGTTCTCATCACTAACCGTTTCTTCGCAGCAGTCATTCATACCAGCAATCCGCTGCATCGCTTCTCTGTTATTAATAAGGATGTGCTTACGCTCTGCGTTAATAATCCCGTCTTCCTGAAAACGGGTAAACATACGGCTCACAGTTTCTACTGCCAGTCCCAGATAATTGGCAATATCATTGCGTGACATGCTAAGATAAAATTCGGTGGAAGAAAAACCGCGTTGTTTAAAACGCAGGGAAATACTTAATAAGAAAGCAGAGAGTCGTGCTTCGGCCGTTTTTTTACCCAGCAATAACATCAATTCCTGATCATCAAAAATTTCTTTACTCATCAGACGCAATAACTGATGCTGCAGGGTAGGCAGTTCCTGGGTCAGGTGTTCAAGATTTTCAAAAGGCACTTCACAGACGCTAGTTGTTTCCAGAGCTTTCGCGGCACAGGGATGCTGTCCTTTACCAATAGCATCCAGCCCTAATAATTCACCGGGCAGATGAAAACCGGTCACCTGTTCCTGTCCATCCACAGTAGGCGAATAGGTTTTCAGCGAACCGGAGCGAACAACATAGATAGAACTAAACGTACCGCCCACCTGAAACAGGTGTTCATTACGTTTTAAAGGACGTTTGCGTTCAATAATTCGATCCAGTTTTTCCAGATCCGAACCATCAATTGAACTAGGGAGACAGAGTTGATGTAGACTGCATTCTTTACAGGCGACTTTAGTGGTCAGTATATCAACGACTTTACTCTGGTGTGTCTTTTTTCGATGTGTAGCTAACTCCATCTCATTCATGCCATACCACTATTGTCTAAGTAAATTACTTATTGTCTAAGTAAATTAATTATTGTCTAAGTAAATTAATT
>JALSUJ010000475.1 GCA_027071355.1 Gammaproteobacteria bacterium
CTCCTTGGTAGCTCAATAGGCATAACTCAATCAGGATTCATTAGAAAAGTTCAGAGGGCATTTTGTATAATGCGACAGATAATTTGAAACAATCAACTGTTATTTTGAAATATAATCCAAATTTAACCGATAGTAAATCCATATTTAAATCTTCTTAAATATGGATTTTAGAAAAGCCATTTTGAGTCGACTGGAAATCAAATGTAATTATCTAAATCAATAATGATGTTATTATAAAATAATTTCAGGATATGATAGTGGTTCACAAATATTGAAAAAAAATAATACATGAGTTATTGCAACTTTCTGTATTTTTTATCGCACACAGTAACAACTATTATCCTAAATAAATCAGTTGAATCGTAGCGAGAATGATCAGAGTGCTGGAGATACCAGGGTTTACAGGTTATTTTGGCTTTATTCGTAGTCACCCTTGTATGATGAAACTAAAGGATACTTGTATGATGAAACTAAAGGATACTTGAGGTAGCTTGGTGAGTAGACCGCGGGAACTTCCCCCGCAGCCTCTCGCAGAACGGTACGTGAACCTCTCGATTCATACCGCTCCCATTAGGCAAACACACCTATCATTCGCAGTAGGTTCAACTGATTTATTTAGGATTATAGTTTTATTCAAAGTGGCTCTGGTCTGGCAATCAGATATCCCTGGATATAATCCACACCGATTTTTCTTATGACCGTTTCTGAAATATCAAAAATAGGTAACTCCTGCTATTTTAGCAAGCTATTTTCTAACTATTATTGTCTTAACGCGCCGGCGTTCTATTTTTCCAAGAACATTTCTGGGGATCTCTGAGACCTTTTTTATCATCCTGGGCTGATAGCGCGGCTGGATATTATTTTTCAGCCATGCTTTAAAAGCCTCCACATCACCACTCACCAGTACCGCAATGGAGTCACCCCATTGTTCATTGTCTACTTTGCCAACAGCAATATCCCTGATCGCAGGGCATTTAATAAACAAAGACTCAAGGTATGCCGGTGACATATTTTCACCGCCGCAAATGATCATATCATCCGATCTTCCTAGCACCTGAAGAAAACCCTGAGTCATACTGATGAGATCACTCGTTTTAAACCATCCCCTGTCAAAACTATCCATTTGTCCCTCTGCATAAGCAGAAATAACCATATCACCGCGAATACGCAGAGCTTGATCAGGACTGGCCCTGAGTTCCAGTCCCTTTAAAGGTGTTAACTTATCTGCTGTTTTTCCTAAGGCAATCGTTGATGTGGCTTCAGTCATTCCATAACTCAGCAATATCGGCCAGCCCTGTGTAATAGCCTGCTGATGCAGAGCTGGTGCCAACTGATCGCCGCCAACTATAACGTATTTCAGACTGTCCGGTATCTGAGAGTGTTCTGAATTCAGCTGAATTGCCAGTAATTGTGACAGCATGGCTGGTACCAGAGAGATATGGCTGACTGCATATTGATGCAGGTCAAACCAGACGTTTTGTGCCTCAAAATGCTCATGCAAAACCATAGTTGCCTGACTCAGACCGCATCGATAAAGGATCATTATCCCGGCAATATGCTGCAGGGGCATACAATTAAGCCAGACAGATGAACGGTTCAGAAGGACCTGTCCAACAAAACTTTTATAATGAGCAAGAATATTGACACGGCTGATTAAAGCTATTTTGAATTTTGCCTGACTACCACTGGTGGCAACAGCCAGAGAAAATTCTGATATTGAATGATGATCAGCTACAGATTGCCGATAGTTATTCTCAAGCTGTTTTATAACTAATAGTAAATCAGATTCAGGCAAACCATTGGGAAAGGGAAATACACATTTTGACTGCTCATAGGCCTGGATCAGGGTCAATGTGGTCAGCCAGGTGTTTTTTGCCGCTACCGTCCACACCTCAGTCGAAGCAGGATAATTGAGCTGGCTGCGAACACTCTGTAAAACTTCAGGCCATAAATATTTACGTCCCTGAAAAAAAAGAGTTAATGCAAAGTCTTCAGAATTATTGTTCATGCTCTTTTATATTAGCTCTGCTCCCCATATGAATACAGGCAATGCCAAAAAAAAGATTCCGATAGTTTACCTGACTAAAACCACTGAGTTCTATTAGAGATTTCATTTCTTCCTGATCGGGAAAACGTTGAATAGATTCAATTAAATACTGATAAGCTTCCGGCTGACCTGCCACCATAGCACCCAGACGCGGTATGACATAACGGTTATAGAGATTATATAAGGGCCGCAGTGGCATCATCACTTTTGAAAATTCCAGACAAAAAAACTGCCCACCCGGTTTAAGCACCCGGTAAATTTCATCCAGAGCAGCGCTAATACTGGTCATATTTCTGATACCAAATGAAATCGTCAGCTTGTCGATACTGGAATCAGCAAAAGGCAGCTGTTCTCCTGTGGCAGCAATATTAAGCAGTGGAACTGAAGAGGATTTCCGCCCTTCCAGCATCATCTCCATACTGGCATCAACGACCATAACTCCGGCACCCTGTTTCATCAACTGACGCGCAATATCACCCGTACCTCCGGCCAGATCAATAATAATATCGGAAGATTGGGCATTAACATGGCGGACAAAAACCCGCTTCCAGATCCGATGAGTTCCAAAACTCATAAAATCATTCATTAGATCATATCGAGGGGCAACCAGCCTGAAAACACGCCGTATTTTCTGCTCACGTTCCTGCTCTGTCACGTGCTGCCGGCCAAAGGTATTGTCTAAGCTGCTCATCTGGGATTAACCTGAAAAAATATCAATTATACCCGAGATAATGGATTTTACATACCGGAAAAATAGAGAGAAAAGCTAAGAGCCGGGGGAAATATAATAACAAAGTTTAAAAAATAACTTGCACAACAATTCTTCAAACACAAGGTGTTATCTGACTAAGGAGCATCAATGATGGGGTTGTGCAAGTAAAAGCCATTACTGGCTGTTGATATTATGAACGGATAGGAAAAAAGAAAAATTAGAGGAAATAATAGTTCGTATGGCGGTTTTCCACCATACTGGCAATAGGCTTGCTGGAGCATTATAAATTTTAAGTAACTTATTCAGCATAAATTACCGTATTTTCCTGCAGGGCCTGTATTTTCGGGGACGCTCAAGCACATCCATGGGTCGCTTTATCTCGGCATCCTGCCTCCATAAACCCCGTAAACACAGGCCCTGCAGAAAGATACTCTTATCAGGTTTAAATCATGCTGAATAGTTACAATTTTGATTAATCAATTAACTTGAGAGTCAGTGCCATGCGCATTAAATCAGACAGAGTATCAGCAAGCATTTTTTCCATCACTTTGGAACGGTGTGCTTCTACCGTAGACTGACTAATGTTCATATCTGCAGCAATAACTTTGTTGCGTTTTCCTTCAATAACATATTGCAGAACTTCTTTTTCTCTTGGGGTCAGTTCATTATAACGAGTTTCAATATCCTGAACACGTGATATTTCACCGCGTTGCACAGCATCCTGAGCTATCGCTTTATGTACGGTGTCCAGCATGGACTGATTATTAAATGGTTTTTCTATAAAATCTACTGCCCCGGCAGTTACGGCCCGGACAGCCATTGGCACATCACCATGCCCCGTAATCACAATAATAGCTGGATGATTCTTTTCGGCAGCCAGACGAGCCTGTAAATCCAGACCACTGAGACCAGGCATACGCACGTCCAGTATAAGACAACCGGCCTTATCTGCATCAAACTGATCAAGATAAGCCTGAGCAGATACAAAGCTCTCCGTTTTAAGCCCTACAGATTCCATTAATAAAGTTAACGCATTGCGAACCTGCTCATCATCATCAACAATAAAAACCGTTGGCCTGGTACTCATAAATCGTTATACCTCTTAAAATTTTTATTATTTGTAAACAAATTGATTTTACTCTCTGAATAACAGGATTTTTCTCTCTGAACAACAAAGAGCTGAACTTCAATTGACTGAATCATTATTATTAATTGTTTTCTGCCCGCTCTCGCTCACTACCGGCAATGCAAATCGAAATGCAGTACCTTCTTCTGAGGCAGTATGTAAATATAATTGCCCCTGATGAGATTCAATAATCCCCTGACTGATGGACAGACCCAGCCCCAGACCATTATCCTTACTGGTAATAAAGGGATCAAATAAACCCGCTTTTATTTTATCATCAATCCCCGGACCTGTATCCTCTACCGTCACAATAACCGCATTATCACCTGCCATTTCTGTGGTAATAGTTAAAAAGCGATTGTCCGATGCACTATTTAACATAGCTTCCACCGAATTTTTACATAAATTCAATAATACCTGTTCAATCTGAATAGGCTGTGCCCGTACTTCACTGAGATTCTGATCCAGTTTGCGAATAATTTTAACTCCGGCTTTACGGGCCTCCGGACGAATAAATAACAAAACCTCTTCAATCAGGGTATTAATACTGGTTTTTGAGCGTTCTGGCTGTTCTTTACGTACAAACTGTCTGAGCTGACGAATAATTTCACCAGAGTGCTCTGCCTGCAAACCAATGGTTTCCAGAACATCTATCATTTTTTCCTGATCTATCAGACCATTTTCCAGCATCTGAATACAGGCAAACGAACTGGTTGCAATAGCCGTTAACGGTTGATTAAGTTCATGTGCAATACCAGAAGCCATTTCACCCATGGTATTCAATCTGGCCATGTGAGCCAGTTCTTTTTGATGGCGACTATTTTCCTCTTCCGCTTTTTTGCGCTCACTGATATCTCGAAACACCACAACACTGCCGATAGTCTGACCATTATGATCCTTCATTGGCGTACTACTGTATTCTACCGGAAATGAGCTGCCGTCTTTTTTCCAGAAAACATCATCAGCAATAAAACGAGGCTGATTATCTCTGAAGGTCAGATACACTGGGCAATCTTCTGCTCGATGTACAGAACCATCTTCATGAGAATGGTGCAGGAGATCGTGTTGATTACCAGCCTGCATTTCAGCCAGTTTCCAGCCGGTAATTTTCTTCATTGACCGGTTCATAAAAGTACAGTTGCCTTCCCGATCCACCCCGTAAATACCATCACATACTGAATTAAGTAACAGATCATGCTGATATTCCAGAGAACGTTTGGATTTTTTTAACTGAGCATTCAAACGTGACACCCAGGTACTCATAATTGTCAGCATTAATAAAAACAGGCTGACAATAGCAATGCTCTTCCAGTATCGCTTAATCGCATCCTGCAGCGTAAACCGGCCCTCATCTGCATACGGTGCTAGTTTTAACTGTTTAAATAGTTCATGAACCTGCTGATAATCCAGCGGTATGGTCCAGCCGGCATAATGACTGGCATGACCGGTATGCTTCTGGTTCATCTGTAATAAAGCAATAGCTACTTTTTGCGCCAGTTCATTCGGGGTATGCTGTAATTTACTAAATGGCCACTCAGGATAAAGTGGCGTACTATGTATATATGGGAAACCATCATAGATTACTGGATGAATAATTTTAAACTCATCCAGACGAATATCACCTTTGGCCGCCATTTTCTCAAGAATACCACTACGCACCATACCCACATCAACAAAACCATCCCGAACGGATGTCACCACCTTATCATGAGTACCACCAAAACTCAGACTGGAAAAATCATGAAAAGGATTGATATGGGCTTTTTGTAATACCCCCCACTCCATCTGAAAACCGCCTAGAGACGTCTTATCCACAGCCATCACTTTTTTATGATGTAAATCATCAAGAGTATTAATATCATCACGTAATTGTCTGGTAAAAATAACACCGCCAAAAACATTCAACGGGATAGTGCCAATCTCATTATTCAGAGTGGCAATTCTGGACACCCGATAACGCACCTCCATACCAATATAAATACCTGAATTAACCAGTAAGAAATCAATTTTAGATTGACGGACTGCCGGTTCAATCTGTTCGAAATTCAAAGGTATAATTTCAAACCGGTACCCCGTCAGCACATTAGAGAGATATTCTGCAGTGGGTGACCAGGTCTGCCGAGTAAGCTCATCCCCCCGATGACTTAAAACCCCAATGCGAACAGTCTGAGACACCGCCAGAGCAGTTACCATCCAGCTCAGCAGTACCACCAGCAACAAAGCCCTGCGCAAAAAAATCAACAAAACAATAAACCTTCCTATTTATATTTAACACTTAACAAAAGTATAAAGGCCCTCTCAGTATTCTACAATCCAGCAGACAGTAAACTTCGGTTATATAGTAGCTATACTATGGAAAACCATAATACCCTATCAAGTTTTTGTCCATATAAATTCCACTCATTATTTTTGATAATAGTCCACTAAAAATTCTACAAATTCAGAAAGTTAAAACAAAAACAACTATAAGTACTCAGTTATATAAGCACATTCAACCTAGCATAATCAATAACTAGCATAATCAATAAAGAGTTAGAAAATGACAGTATCCCGACGTAAATTTATAAAACTGGCAGGTGCCGGCGCAGCCGCCACCTCCCTGCCCGCCATGCTGCCCCTAAGCGCGGCAGAACACAGCAAAACACAGCCCAAACCGGAAGACTTTTATAACCTGCCGCTCAA
>JALSUJ010000476.1 GCA_027071355.1 Gammaproteobacteria bacterium
GTTATTTTGGCTTTATTCGTAGTCCCCCTACGGGTGAAGTCAAAATATTCTGGAAAGTCTTGTAGATTCAGTGCTATGGACATTCGCAGTAGGTTCAACTGATTTATTTAGGTTTAAGCATTATTCTGCGTCTTTTTTAGCCGCCGCTGATGCTTCTTCACACATTTTTTTCAGTTCACCATTCTGAAACATTTCCAGAGTAATATCACAGCCGCCAATCAGTTCATGGTTGATATAGATCTGAGGAAATGTCGGCCAGTCTGCATAACGAGGCAGATTTTCAAAAATTTCCGGATCCTGCAAAACATTGACATAAGCAAATTCAACACCGGTATTCATCAATGCTTCTGACGCACGAGATGAAAAACCGCAGGAAGGCATCTGGGGGGTGCCTTTCATAAATATAACAATCGGATTATTCTTAACTGCATCATCAATACGCTGCATAACGTCCATAAATCGGGCTCCTGGTTCTAAATTTAGTTCTAAAATTACAATTAATTACATAAGTTAAAGCTTATATGGGGATAGTAAACTGAAATTCAATAAAAACCAAGTATTTTTGTATGTTATTTAAGATTTAGCAGCATAAGCCGTCATTAAACTATTCAGCTTAAATTATCCTGTGTAGTTACAATATTGATGCTTATAAATGCGTCTTAAACCACATTTCCAGTAATGCCATATGCCAGAGTTTGCTGCCCTGGAGACGGGTCATGTTTTCTTTGGCTTCAGGATTTTTCAATAAGCGCTGAATATAGGACGGTTCAAAAACACCTCGTTCCTTACAGGTTTGTGAGGTCAGTACATCGGTCATCATATCCAGAAATTCCCCGCGTACATATTTTAGGGCCGGCATGGGGAAATAGCCTTTGGGACGGTCAATCACTGTATCAGGGATCCGACCTCGGGCAATGCTTTTAAGTATATGCTTACCGCCCTGAAGACCAATTTTATAATGATCAGGCATCTGAGCCGCCAGTTCCACCAGCTTATGATCCAGAAACGGTACCCTGGCTTCAAGCCCCCAGGCCATAGTCATATTATCCACCCGCTTTACCGGATCATCCACAATCAGAGTAGTTACGTCCATACGCAATACCCGATCCAGAAATTCATCGGCATAAGGGGCGGTTAATAAATCATTGACCAGTTCAGAGGTATGATCTTTACCATGAAAGCGCTGTGTTACCGACTGTAAAAATTCATCATGCGTGCGGTCGAAATAATAAGGTGCAAAACTATCCAGTTCATTCGCGCCTTCCGCATAAGCCTTATCCATCATGGGATACCAGAAATAACCGGCAAATACTTCATCAGCCCCCTGGCCGCTCTGCACCACCTTAACTTCTCTGGATACCCGTTCTGATAACAGGTAAAAAGCCACGGCATCCTGCCCGACCATAGGTTCTGCCATCTGGGTAATAGCCTCTGGCAGGCGATCCAGTACTTCATGGTTAGGGATCATATATTTATGATGCTGAGTATTATAGCGCTTAACCACCTGGTCACTATACTCAAATTCACTGCCCTGCTCGTCACCAATATCATTAAAACCAATGGAGAAGGTACGAATATCTTCCACTCCAGCCTCAGCCAGCAAGGCAACCAGTAGACTGGAGTCCAGCCCTCCGGATAACAGCACACCCACAGGTACATCGGCAATGGTCAGACGTTTTTTTACTGCAGACATCAGGGCATCATGAATAGCTTCGGTCCATTGTTGTTCAGACCAGTCGGCTTTTTGGGGATCCCGCATGGCCTTAAGATGCCAGTATCGATGAAAAGTCATATTGCCGCTGGCATCAATTTTCAAAGAAGTACCCGGTGCCAGCTTTTTTACACCCTGCAAAATGGTGTCTGGGGCAGGTATCACAGCATGCAGGGTAAATTGATGGTGTAATCCGACTGGATTGATCTCTTTATTAATATGACCGGCAGCCAGTAAGGCCTGCATATTGGATGCAAACACAAAACGATTATCATCCAGACTATAATAGAGGGGTTTAATTCCAAGCCGATCTCTGGCTACAAACAGGCTGTAATCACGCAGGTCCAGAATGGCAAACGCAAACATGCCGTGCAGCCGTTCCACACATTGTTCTCCCCATTCAACATACGCCTTGATAATGACTTCAGAATCACCCTCAGAAAAAAATCGGTACCCTTTGCGGATAAGCTCTTCTTTTAGTTCGGGATAATTATATATGGTACCGTTAAATACCAGAGCCATATGCAGCTGATTATCCACCATAGGCTGGTTGGATTTTTCAGACAAATCAATAATTGACAGTCGTCGATGACCCAGTGCAACCGGCCCTTCATGGAAAATCCCCTGATTATCCGGACCACGTCGCTCAAGCTTTGCCAGCATAGACTGAATAACATTCAGATCCGGTCTGGAACCATCAAATTGAAAATCACCGCATATTCCGCACATAGTTAAGTTGTTTCCCTGTTTATTCTGATCTCAGCTGGATAACCACCAGTTTGGAAATTACTCTGGAAACGCCCCGGGTACTTTTAGCCATAGCAATCGCTTTTACCGCGCTTTCTTCGGAATTTACACTGCCCATTAAGGTCACCACGCCAGCATTAACCTCAATCCCGATATCATCCCGTTTGACCATGGGAGATTCAGAAAATTTCTGACTGATCATGACATTAATTCTGGCATCGGCTTCTGAGGTATTAGCCGCGATAGCTGGAGAAAATACTGCTTTATCTTTATACGCTTCCTGTTCCTTAGCCCTGCGGGCTTTATCTTCCTTCTCCTGTTGTGCCTGAACTTCTTCATTACTGTCCACACCGGGCACCCAGTCTGTAGCATCACGTACAGAACTGCAGCCTGACAAATATGCAAAAGATAATATTACAGCCGCTGTTGTCAGCCCTGATTTAAATGCCATTGTATGTTTCATAAATTCTGCTTTCCTTTATTGTTATTTCCCCAGCCGCCACCGCCAGGTGTTTTTATGGTTAATCGTTGCCCTGGATGAACTCTTAATGATACCTTGCCGGGTAAGCATTTGTCATCCAGAAGATTTTCACCGGCCAGAGCAGCCTGCCCGCCGGCAAGCCCCCAGGGCTGATAGCGCCGGCGCTCTGTTAATAGAGTGATATCTGTTTGCTGTAAAAATTCCAGTTCCCGGATCAGTCCCTGACCACCATTATGAAAACCTTTACCACCTGAATTTTCCCGTAAGGCATAGCGGGTAATGCGTAAAGGATAATGATATTCCAGTGACTCAACAGGGGTATTCAGAGTATTGGTCATATGCGCCTGTACACCACTCTGGCCATTATAATTTAAACTGGCTCCCAGCCCTCCGCCAATGGTTTCGTAATAATCCCAGTGCTTATGGCTGCTGCTTCGACTGCCCATGGCAATATTATTCATCGTGCCGTAACTGGCTGCCGGTATCTGCTCTTTCAAAGACGCCACTTTTGCCAGAGCGCCTAGCATAACATCCACTACCCGGGTTGAAGTTTCCACATTGCCCGCAGTAACCGCCGCAGGATAACGGGCATTAAGTAAACATCCTGAAGGCGCACTGATTTCAATCATCCGGAAACTTCCCGCACAGGCAGGTGTCTGCTCAGGCATCAGACAGCGAAACACATAGTAAACAGCAGCGGCAGCCACCGACAATGGACAGTTAATATTACCCTGCACCTGGGCAGAGGTTCCCTTAAAATCCACTTTAATTATCGCTGGCCTGACATCAATACTAACAGTTATTTTAATGTCCTTATTGCCTGCCCCGTCATCATCCAGAAAATCGGTAAAGGTATAGTTACCCGGCGGTATTTTTTCCAGACTGGCTCTGGCCAGACGTTCACCATAATCATTCAAATATTTCAGCGCCTGACGAAAGGGATTATCTCCCAGCTGTTCCAGCAAGCTTTTAAGACGAACCACACCGGTTTGACAGGCACTGATCTGTGCCAGGAAATCACCTCTGGAGGCATCAGGACGACTCATATGCTGAATAATATCAGCCATCACCGCTTCATCGGTCTGATTATTTCTGACCAGCAGTACCGGAGAAATAACGAGCCCCTCTTCATCCAGCGAGGTCGATAAGGGCATGGAACCAGGCGAGTCAGCACCGATATCCGCATGGTGGGCACGGTTAACTACAAACGCAATGGGCTGCTTATCTGTCGGATGGACAAAAACCGGGGCTATCATGGTGACATCGGGCAGATGTGTTCCCCCCAGATAAGGGTTATTCAACACCAGCATATCTCCCACAGACCATTGCTGTGTGCGTACAATATCCGCCATGGCATAAGCCATACTGCCCAGATGTACCGGGATGTGTGCAGCCTGCGCACAGAGTTGTCCCTGACCATCAAAAACAGCACAGGAATAGTCCAGTCGATCTTTTATATTGGGAGAAAAGGCACTACGCCTTAATACTGCCCCCATTTCTTCACAAATAGATTCAATTCGGCTGACAAAAATACTAAGCTCTATCGCATTCATTTACAAAATAATTTGACTTTAAAATAACTATTCTACATTATTTAATCGTCTCAAAGACTAAAATCCAGTAAAAAAACAATAACCAACCATTTTACTCTACTATTTTGTTTAAAAAAGTATTATACTCTTGTCCACAAACTAAAATGTTTAACGATTCAGCTGGTTCAGTTTCCTGAAAACCACTTATGGAAACCGCTTAAGATAACCAGAGTGTTATCAATAGACTGAGTCGGCACATCCACATACATCTAAAAAAACGGAGCACAACATGGCTTTTGAATTACCCGCATTACCTTTTGCAAAAGATGCACTGGCACCTCATATCTCTGAAGAGACTCTTGAATACCATTATGGCAAACACCACAACACTTATGTGGTAAACCTGAACAACCTGATTGCCGGTACTGAGTTTGAAAACATGTCTCTGGAAGACATTATCTGTAAATCTGACGCAGGTATTTTTAATAATGCAGCTCAGGTCTGGAACCACACTTTCTACTGGAACTGCTTAAGCCCTAATGGCGGTGGTGAACCTACCGGTGCATTAGCTGATGCCATCAACTCTACCTTTGGTTCATTTGACAAGTTCAAGGAAGACTTTTCTGCTGCCTGTGTTACTAATTTCGGTTCCGGCTGGACTTGGCTGGTAAAAAACAGCTCCGGTGCACTGGAAATTGTTAAAACCTCTAATGCCGGCTGTCCTTTAACCGATGGTATGACTCCTCTGATGACCTGTGATGTCTGGGAACACGCTTACTATATTGATTATCGTAATGCTCGCCCATCTTATGTTGAGGCATTCTGGAATCTGGTTAACTGGGACTTTGTTGCCAGCAACCTGTAATTTCTGCTCATAAAAAATGCAAACTGTGATGGCTGTACTCCCATCACAGTTTGCTGAGTGTGCTATAGTTATAACTAACTGTTTTTGTGTGGATATAACTATGGCAAATTATAATCTTGTCTTTCAGGGTGAAATCATTGCGGGAACTTCTTTAGCAGAGGTCAAAGCCAATGTAGCCCGTTTATTTATAGCCGATGCAGCCAAAACGGCGGCTCTTTTCCGGCAAAACCATTGTCATTAAACGCAATCTCAACTCTGAATCCGCTAAAAAATATCTGGCCGTTTTAAAAAAAGCCGGTGCTGTTGTAAAAGCGGTTAAAGTAGATGCAGCCACAGAGATTGAAACTAAAACAGACACACCACAATCACCATCCCGATCCAGTGGCCTGAGCCAGGGTCTGGCATCATTAATAAGTTACAACAAATCATCTTATGCTGAGGATGCAGCAGCAGAAAATGATTCAGATAAAGACTCTTTACAGCTAGCGCCCATAGGAGCATTTATCCCCAACCTTAAACATCATAACAATACCATTATTATTCCTGATTTAAGTCATCTGACCCTGTCTGAGGCTGAAAACGGATCTCTGGAAGAATTCAGTTCCAGACCAGAGCCGGTTGCATTGCCGGATATTGAAAATTTAAGCATCAGCGCTCCCAATGAAGGTTCTCTTGAAGAATTTGCCGTTAAACCAGAACCTGCGATACTGCCGGATATAAGCTCACTGGATATCGCAGAGCAGAATGACACCCCATTATCAAACGATACGCCTAAAACAGCTCCCTTGCCTTTGCCTGATACCTCAGAACTATCTATGAGCGAAGCACTACAGGGTTCTCTGGAAGGGCTTGAGAAAAAAACCGAGCCTGTTGAGATTCCTGAAACCAGCCATCTCAGTATCGTAGACGTTGAAGAATCTGAGCAGGTTCAGGGCAAGGCAGTGTTTCAAATCAATTAATATTTTCCAGTATTGTGAGTTATCAGTGGCTGAATTCAGTAAGATCAAACTTAAACCTAAATAAATATAAGCCCTCAAGCTGATATAATTACAAAATAAATACATATATAATATGTATCAGGGCTATTTATCAATTAATCAAATTGACAAAAAGGATATTCAGTGGGATTACTCAGGATACAAATATCATCACACGAGTATAAAGATTATAAACTGGATAAAGGCACCACCACCATTGGTCGTCAGGAAAACAATGATATT
>JALSUJ010000477.1 GCA_027071355.1 Gammaproteobacteria bacterium
ACTTCATCAATTAGCCTAAACCAGGCTTTTTTAAAAATTATGGCACTTTCTGTGAACTGCTCAGCTTTTCCCGATTAAATTGCAGGCACGGGTCGAGCTACACACTCAAGTGCATTCTTCCAATCGCGCTCTTAATGGATTCAATTATGCATCTTATGTTTCGAAAAGTATTTTCCCTTCTTCTATTAGCTCCCAATATCTAATAAGCCATTTCTCAATATCATCAAGGGTTTTATCGGGTAACTCCATTTTACTAGCAATGTCCTTTAGGCCTAAAACCCAGAAAGCCGCCAAATGTCACACTTATTCTGAAATCCATTGCTACACAAAGGATGCAGAGCATGGTGTCATTGTAGAAAGTTACAATTTTGGTTCATAACTAATCATCCTGTCTATCGATTACGGTAGAATCATCACCTTTACTTGCAGGAGGATTGATGAAACCCAACTGTTTAAAGATGCGATTAACCTGCTAAAATCAATGAACGTGGCCATACCCCGGTGTTCAACGCTTCAAAGGCTGTTATCAAAGGCGATTGGGCATGAAGAAAACCGTCAGGCGAGACTGATCAAAAAGCATTTGCCAGAGAAAAAACAGCAGGAGTTGCTTCGTTTAATCAATAAAGATGAATCACGCTATCCGTTGAAAGACTTGAAAAAACAACAAAAGTCCTACAAGCCCGGAGATACCAAGAAGGAACTTGAATGCCACAAACTTTTAGCAGAACTTTATCCAGATGCCAGCAAACTGTTGAAAAAATTAAAGTTATCCCAGGGCAATATTCGTTACTATGCCACGCGTTGTACGCAGTACGATATTAACCGGTTAAATGACCTGCAAAATCATAAAGTGCTACTGTATTTAACTTGTTTTGTCACAACACGATACCAGATTTCTAATGATTCACTGACGCAGTCATTTCTTGTTAACTATAAAAATTTCACTGAGACAGTTAAATTATACCGGGATAAAATATTCCAACAACAGATACAAGATGCCATGGAAAACCTTGAAAACGTACCCTATGTGCTGGATTTATTTACCGATCAGGCTATCGCTAATGAGACTTCGTTTGGGACTGTCAGGGAACGCGCCTTCAAGTTGATCCCGGAAGAAAGCATGCCACTGGTGCGTCAGAATCTTGCTCATATGAAACCCAATAAAGCCACCCTGTATTGAGAAGCTATTGATAAACTTAAATAAATCAGTTGAATCGTAGCGAGAATGATCAGAGTGCTGGAGATACAAGGATTTACAGGTTATTTTGGTTTTATTCGTAGTCACCCTATGGGTGAAGTCAAAATATTCTGGAAAGTCTTGTAGATTCAGTGCTATGGACATTCGCAGTAGGTTCAACTGATTTATTTAGGTTTAACCAATAACCGTAATCCTGGGTGGATCACTTTAACTGGCCATTAACAATGAGCATTATCTTTGCTGGTTTTTCGGGGGTATTACCCCATTTTCCATTCGCAATTCCCTGAAATATGACTAAAGTTATAATGTTTGCTGTCGATAAATATAGTAAATCTATTTTGAGGTGGGTATGAATTTAAGTGTTAAAAGCAGAATTTTGTTACTGGGTATGATTCCTTTGGTGATAGCACTGTGGTTTATGGGTATGGTAATTGTTGATGATTTTCAATTAATGAATAATCTAAAAAAAATAGCGCCTACTACAAAACTTGATATTTATATTGATGAATATGTTCATGAAGTTCAAAAAGAACGTGGAATGAGCAGTGTGTTTTTAGGAAGTCAGGGAAAAAAATTTCGTGATAAGCTTATCCAGCAACGTAGTTTAACAGAAAAACAATGGCATAAATTAAAAAATTATATAAATATTTATGAGCAGACCCCCTTACCCGATAATTTCAATCAGGAGTTGAAACAGGCGGTAAAACTAGCAGGATCATTACCGCTTTTAAGAAATAAAGTTGATGCTATGAGCATTTCAGTATCAGAGGCGTTGAAAGAATATACACAACACAATAGTCACTGGCTGGATTTAATTCAGGAATCCGCAGATTTAACGGATAATGTTGAAATTTCTAATATGCGTTTAACATATACCAGTTTTTCTAAAGGCAAGGAGGCTGCAGGCATTGAACGTGCCGTTTTATCAAATATTTTCACTAACGATGAGTTATCTTCTGAAGCACTAAAAAAATCCGCTTATCTTTTTGCTGAACAGCATACTTATTTTAGTTATTTCAAGGCATTGGCTTTACCTGAACAAGTAAAATTTTATAATCAAAAAATGTCCGATCCAGTGGTTGCAAAGGTTCAGTCCATGCGTAATAAACTTATTGCAAAAATTAATAATCTGGAAAAATATTCATTAATTTTTAAATTATACGAAGCCATTGGTTATGGTGGTGCTATTCACCAATTTAAAAATTATGTGCTCAGAGGCAAAGATAAATATTACAATGGTTTTATTAATCGATATGCTACTATTTTACTGGATATTAATAAGCTGAAAAAAATAAAAAAAATGTCTGCTGCTGATATGAATGCCCTGCATATAATTAAGCAGGTATTTGCTCAATACCGAAAAGCTCTGGATACAGTAAAAACACTTTATGCGCAGGGAGAAAATGCTTTAACCATCGATTCAACGGTAAAAATTAGTGATAAACCAGCAATTGATGCACTTCATGAATTAGCCAAAACCTCATCACTTGGTAATTTTAATGTTGATCCAGAAGAATGGTTTAATGCTATTTCCAGGAAAATTAATTTATTAAAAGAAGTGGATGATTTTATTTCTTTAGATATGCAGGAAAAAGGTGAGCAGTTAGCCGCTGATGTTCAGTCACATTTTTATATGTTAGTCACTATAGCAATCTTGGTTGTTTCTCTGGTTTTATTTGCCATATTCTATGTCGTTCGTGGTATTACAGGGCCATTAGGAAAATCCATCGCTTTTGCCCAGATGATTGCCCAGAATAATCTGACTCAAAAGCTGGATATTAAACAGAATGATGAAGTTGGTGTGCTGGTAAAAGCCCTTAATAATATGTCTGATAATCTGGTACAGATGGTTTCTCGACTGGCAGAAAATTCCACCACTTTAAATACTTATTCTCAGCAGATGAAACAAAGTTCTGATGAAGTATCAGAGAGTATGGAGCAGCAATCACAAAAAACTAACGAGGCACTGAGTGTCGCTCAGATACTTGTATCCGATGCTGAAGCAGTGGCAGATATGAGTATGGAAGCAGCACAAAGTGCTGCCAAAGCTGGAGATACTGCCTCTGAAGGTGGTGAAGTGGTTAATAAGGCTATTACCAGTATTCAGGAGATTGCAGATATTGTGAACCAGTCGGCTATCTCAGTAGAGGAGTTAAATAAACTGGGGGAAAATATCAGTAGTATTATCAGTGTTATTGAAAGCATTGCTGAACAGACTAACCTACTGGCGCTTAATGCAGCGATTGAAGCTGCTCGGGCGGGTGAACAGGGGCGAGGCTTTGCAGTAGTGGCCGATGAGGTTCGACAACTGGCGCAACGAACTGCAGAAGCGACTCAGGAAGTTTCTGAATCTATTAAATCTATTCAGGATAATACCCATCGGGTATCACAGCAAATGCAAACAGGAACGGAGCGTGCCGCCTATAGTGTGGAACTGGCTGGACAGGCCAGCGAAGCCTTGGATGAGATTGTGAATCAGTCTAAAAATGTGGCCGGAAGAATTGACTCTATTGCTCAGGCATCTACTCGTCAGGCGGGTGAAATTGGACAGATCAGTCAGAATATTCAATCTATTGATGAATTGGCCACACATTCAAAAACGGCCATTGAGCAGGCTGCCAGTGTGGCGGTGGATCTGGAAGGTAGTGCCAAAGCTCTGGATGAGCAGATTTCCTTATTTAAACTGACTTGAGACCTGCTAACTTTTTACCCAGCACCTCGTAAGGGCTGCTTGTCCCGAAGAACGAGGATAGCAGAAGCGATAACTGATGTTTCCAGGTTTAAGGCGAAGTGCCGGGTTTACCTGACTAATACCCAATATGCTATTCCTGGTTGTCGAGTGAACTAATAATTTTCTGAACATTGTTAACACTCAATTAGTGGAATATCCTCCCATCGACAGGTATAAGCCGGTGACCGGTAAGCCTGCCGCATGGCCCATTTTTTATGCACGCCCTCTGCTGCCAGATAAATGGAATTCTTGCCATACTGACGATTTATTTTATCCATAACCCTCATTAACTGATCGGTTTTTGCTGACTGTTCAGGAGAAAATAAATCCAGTTGCTGATGTCGTTTGGGAGTGAGTTCCAGCAGCCCGATCCCGGCTTTCATATAAAACACATCGGCCTGTATCATCTGCTGAATAGTCTGCCGTGCAAGGGCTGAGATCATACGGGTATCGTCACTGGGCCAGGGTAATTGCACCACCCGGTTGCTATTATAATAATTGCTATGATAAGTTGAACTATAAAGTAATACCTGAATAGAAGCGCTCAGGGATTCCTGAGCACGCAGTTTCTCACAGGCCCGGGCGGTATAAAGGCTGACGGCATCCAGTATCGGCTGAACCTGATTGGTTTTCCGGGCAAAGGAACGGGTGCAGTATATCTGTTTACGGGGATTGGGGACTTCCTCCAGTGACAGACAGCTATGGCCGTTAAGTTCTTCTATAATCCGTTCCACACAGACATTAAAATGCCGGCGAATGTATTTTGGGTCGGCACTGGCCAGCTCCAGAGCGGTGTAAATATTTAAATCCGCCAGCCGTCTGGCAAAGCGTGAAGAAATGCCCCAGATTTTATTGACCGGTGTTCTTTTTTTCATCCAGTCCCATTTTTTTGCACTATCCAGTACACAAACCCCCTGGCATTTTGGAATATCCTTGGCGGCTCTGCTGGCCAGTTTGGCCAGAGTTTTAGTGGGTGCAATACCAACGCCTACCGGTAGCGCGGTATGTTTATAAACCGTCTCTTTAATTGTTCTGCCATAAGCATTGAGTGATGCACTTTTGATATTGTCCAGAGATAAAAACATTTCATCAATACTGTAAATTTCTATATGAGCAGAAAATAATCGCAGTGTTTCCATAACCCGGTTAGATAAATCACCATACAAAGGGTAATTACTGGAAAATATATTGACTCTGTTCTGATGCAGCCAGGGTTTTATATTAAACATGGTTTGTAAATCACCAATTCCCAGGGCTTTTGCCTGAGCGGAACGAGCCACTATAAAACAGTCATTATTGGATAATACAATCACCGGTTTGCCACGTAGATCCGGTCGAAATACCTGTTCACAGGAAGCATAAAAACTATTACAGTCAACCAGACAGAACATGCTCGTAAACCAGGCTCAGGAATGCGGTGGGGTATGATGGCGTATGGAATGAATAACAACGCCTTCTATAATCAGTTCAGAAAATTCACTAATGGGGACGGGCTTATAGTCCCGGTTAGCAGAGCGTAGGCATTGCTGTTGTTTGTCCAGAATTTTACAGGTTAACTGGCCATCCAGTGCAGCAATAACAATCTGCCCCTGCTGAGCTTCTAAAGAGCGATCCACAATGAGTAAGTCCCCGTCAAAAATGCCTCGCCCCGTCATGGAATGGCCTTTGGCTCGAGCCAGATAAGTGGCTGCAGGGTGCTGGATCAGATAGGCATTCAGATCCAGGGAATGCTCCATATAATCATCTGCCGGGGAGGGAAAACCGGCAGGGACCGAGTGTATAAACAGGGGTAAGGTAATAATTTTCATAATTTTACAATTAATGTACAATAATCAAATTATAAATGATTTTGCTAAAATGTCTATGTTCGACGCAATAACTTTTAAAAAAAGACATCGTTGTGGATAATGCAGCCTATAAATAGTAAGTGGATTTTTTTATTTATATCTGATTTATGTTTTTCCTGTAACAGAAATTTTTTAATCGCTTAAGTAATGTGATATGTAACATTATTAATTTACTTTAAAAACGGGTTGTGTTGTTGTTCATCTTCTAAAGTCCCACCGGGACCATGTCCGGGAACAAACTGATAATCGCCGGGCAGAGCAAAGAGTTTATTTTTAATAGAAGCAATTAAATCCTCGTGATTCCCTCTGGGGAAATCTGTTCTGCCAATAGAATTTTTAAACAGTACGTCACCCACCCAGAGAGTGCGTGATGGATGATGAATGATGACAATATGTCCGGGGGTATGACCGGGTGTGTGTAGCACCTCAAAGCTTTCCTGTCCCAGAGTCAGACTATCGCCATCATTAAGCCATTGATCCGGAGTAAAGGTATTAACTTTGGGAAAATTAAACATTTCGCATTGCTGCTGTAACATATCAATCCAGAAAAAATCATCCTCATGTGGGCCGATGATTTTAGATCCGGTAGTTCGAGCCAGTTCTTCAGTACCGCCAATATGATCCAGATGGCCATGAGTGAGCCAGATTTGAGTCAGTCTTAGATTATTGTCCTTAATGGCATCCAGCAGTACCGGAACATCACCGCCGGGATCAATTAAGGCGGCTTCATTGCTCTGGTCACACCAGAGCAGGCTGCAGTTTTGCTGGTAAGCAGTTA
>JALSUJ010000478.1 GCA_027071355.1 Gammaproteobacteria bacterium
GTGGTAAGCAGAAAAAATCTCTAACCAGACGGTATTGTTTCTGAGCAGTATTTATTCGGTTAATCTGTTTCCAGAATATTTCACCTCTGGGTAGAGGCTTGATTATAGCCGCTATATGTTTACGGGCAATTCTTAGACCGTGATTCTCCCCATAAAACTCATAGAGTTCTTTAAGTAAATCAAGCAGAATTTGTCCACGCTCAGAATAATCGGGTTCACTCAGGTGCTGGCCGGTGTTCAGATAATGATTGATATCGGCAAAAATCCAGGGGGCGTGCAGGGCCGTGCGGCCAATCATTATGGCATCGGCTTTTGTGTACTCCAGAACGAATTGAGCTTTTTCTGCGCTGTCAATATCGCCATTGGCAATAACCGGCAGACCGATGCTCTGTTTGACCTGTTTAATGGTATCGTATTCGGCATATCCCTTATAACCGCAGGCCCGGGTTCGACCATGAATGGTCAGTGCCTGAATACCACATTGTTCAGCAATACGGGCAATTTTTAAAGCATTTTTATTATCTGGATCCCAGCCGGTGCGTATTTTCAGGGTGACTGGTACAGCAACCGATTCGACGACAGAGCTTAAAATGTCCCTCACCAGCGACTCATCTTTTAATAATGCCGAGCCGGCAGCAATATTACAGACTTTTTTGGCAGGACAGCCCATATTGATATCAATAATATCAGCGCCATTAGAGACATTAAAGCGGGCAGCATAGGCCATTAGCTCAGGAGATGTTCCCAGTATCTGTACACTGACAGGATTGTCTTCACCCTGATGATTTAAGCGGGAACGGGTTTTTAAGGTATGTTGTAATTCTGTTTTGGAGGTGACCATTTCAGAAACAGCCAGGGCAGCCCCCATGTTGCGGCATAACTGTCGAAACGGTTTGTCTGTGATCCCTGCCATAGGCGCAAGAATGGCTGGCGGCTGAGTGGAGCAATCGGATGCCCTGATTTTCCAGGGGCCAATATCCATCAGCTTTGACCTGTTTTACAGATAATTAAACTGAAAACTGAGCAGCGCACCGGGATCAGGGTCGACAATCTGTAAATCCACTTTTTGAGTTTGACTGGGTTTCATACCGGCGATATAAGGTGTTTTTATCTCCAGAGAGTTATTAAGATATTCATCCGGTGAAAATTTTCTACGCGCAATGACTTCGCCACGAGGATTAGAAAAAATGACTTCCAGTGTGGGGTATTCCTGGGTAAAAGCGGCTTTGTTTTTAAAGCTTAACTGAATTTCCAGAGCGTCTTTTACCGAGGGATGAGTATGCACGTCATGACTTATGGTAATAATTTCTTCCGGTGCTTTTCTTAATGGCAGTGCACAGCCGCTCAGTGGACAGAGTGTTTCCAGAAAAGGGCGAAAATCAGGGTCGTCTGCCAGTTTAAGGCTGTTAAAATGCAGGTATTGAAGTGCCAGTAATGATAGCATAATAAGGGTTGCAAACAGCCAGCCGAACATAATTGCCGGACTACTGGAGCTGGACTGGTTCTGATTGAGAAATGAGGGGACCACTTCTTCCTGGACTTTGGGGGCTGTGTTTACAGAACTCTGTTGTATGGCTAAATCATCATCAATTTCTGCTGCAGGGGTATCTAAATCATCGTTCAGGAAATCTTCCGTTGTTGCACCAGTGTTTTCAATTTCCTGTTCAAGCTGTTCTAACTCATTTTGAATGTCATTGTTATTATCCAGCTCTTCGTCAAGGGAAATTCCATTATCTGACAGGCTTTTGTTAATATCGTTTAACTCTTCAATAATACTGCCGGGAGCAGAACTTGTCTGTTCTGGGGCATCAATCAGGCTGTTTAGAATATCAATATCACTTTCATCAACACTATGATATTTATAATCGGTGGGTGTCTGATGGCTTATATCTTCTCCTGAATGGTCTTCTATCTGTTCAGAAAAATCCACCAGATCCAGTTCATCTGCCAGTGCAGGAGGTTCTGCCTCTTCAGCCGCAGATTCATCTGTACTGTCTTCAGATATCTGTGTTTCTGAAGTATCAGGCAGAGGCTCTTCGGTAGCTAAATCAGTTGAAGACTCCTCAGGAAGCGATGGTTCTATATCCGATTCAACAGATGGTTCTATATCCGCTGAAGGCTCTATGCCCGCTGAAGGCTCTAAATCTGCTGAAGGCTCAAAATCCGCTGAAGGCTCAGTCTCGGTTTGTTCAGCGGGTGTTTCTAACTCAGTTAAGGTGTCAGTATTTTCTGCCTGTTCATCTGCCTTAATGAACTCTGAATCGCCTTTCTCAAATCCGACTGATTTTCGGGCATTTTTTAACTCCTGAGTGGCTGCAGATAATGAGGCGGCAATACGTTCCATCTTTTTTTTAATATCAATACTGGCCAGCGGCGGTGTATAAGAATAAGGTGTTTCAGATTCTTCTTCCGGACTGACATCGGTATCAGGTGTTACTGAAATATTCGCATCTGCCTGCTCAGTTAATTCGCCTTCTTCAGGGGGGGGTTCTGTTGTGCTGTTTTGCAGTCCAGTACTTTGAGGGGCTGTAGAATCATCATCTGCAGTAGAAGTTGTGGCTGTTTCAAGTTGGGGGGACGATGGTTGTTCCTGATTATTGTAGAGGTTTTCCAGTGCATTAAACACATGATCACACTTACCGCAGCGAACTTTGCCATTGGCAATATCAAGGTATTCCTGAGTGATAGAAAAATGGGTATTGCAGTTTGGACAATGGGTGTACATTGGCTAAATATCATCCTCAAATCAATGATAATTCGTATCTGGTTAGTGTTGTTATAGCTTAACTTTTAATCCTAACATTTTTTTACAAAATTGGAAGTCAGGGGCTTAACTAAGTTGTTATTTATGTGATTTAAAGCTGAAACCCGTTAGCGATATCAGGTTTCAGGATGATTGTTTTGTACCCACTATACGGATCCAGTCGCCTTCCTGAGTCATTTCATCAATATTAAACCATTTTTGGTAGCAGTCAGCCACCTTGTCAGCCTGTTCAGCAAGAATTCCGGATAATACAATTTTTCCTGCAGGCAATACATGGGAGGCAAGCATGGAGGAAAGTTCTATCAGGGGAGCGGCAAGAATATTGGCTAATAATAACGGACATTGTAATTCTGAGTAATTTTTATTGAACTCATTGACTGACAGGGTTTCAATTTTATCCAGTACCTGATTCTTTTCAGCATTGGCCTGAGTCGCCAGCAGCGCCTGAGGATCCAGATCTACCGCATAAACCTGTGCAGAGCCTAATAAATTAGCGGCTATGCCGAGAATACCGGAACCACAGCCATAGTCAATAACAGCCACTGGAGTCGAGTAGTTTTTATCAAGCCATTTCAGGCATAGTGATGTGGTAGGGTGGGTGCCGGTGCCGAAAGCCATGCCGGGATCCAGCATAATATTTACGGCATCAGGCTGTGGCGGCTGGTGCCAGCTGGGGCAGATCCAGAGCCGCTCTCCAAATGACATGGGTTTGAAATTGTCCATCCATTCCCGGATCCAGTCTTTATCTTCCAGAGGATTTAGAGTGTGATCAGGGCATGAGCCGAATTCCAGCTTAATAAACTTCAATACAGCATCTATGTCTTTGTCGGCTTCAAATAAACCGGTAACTAATAGTTCTTTCCATAAAGGGGTACTGCCGGGAGGTGGTTCAAAGATGGGCTCGTCATGTGCATCCTGCAGGGTGACTGCGGCAGCCCCGGCCTGAGTTAACAGGTCAGATAACTGCTCGCTATTATTATGAGTGGCTTCCAGAGTGAGTTGTAACCAGGGCATTAGAGTCTTTCCTTTTACAGCATCAACATCAGTGCTTACAGACCCAGTTTCTTTTCCAGATAGTGGATATTAGTGCCGCCGGCCTTAAAGGCATTGTCAGCAATAATATCCTTCTGCAGTTCGATATTGGTTTTAATACCCTGAATCACCATTTCGCTTAATGCTGTATTCATACGTGCAATGGCAATATCACGGGTGTTGCCATAAGTGATCAGCTTGCCAATCATGGAGTCATAGTACGGCGGAACGTTGTAGCCGGTGTAAATATGAGAGTCCACCCGTACTCCAGGGCCTCCGGGTGCATGATAGGTATCTATTGGACCGGGAGAAGGCATAAAAGTTTTAGAATCTTCAGCATTGATCCGGCATTCAATCGCATGGCCGGTAATTTTAATATCGTTTTGAGTAAAGCTAAGCGGCAGGCCGGCAGCCACCCGCAATTGCTCACGCACCAGATCTACACCGGTAACAAACTCAGTAACCGGATGCTCAACCTGCAGACGGGTATTCATTTCAATAAAATAAAATTCACCGTTTTCATATAAAAACTCAAAGGTTCCAGCACCACGATAACCAATCTGACGACAGGCTTCGGCACAACGGGAGCCAATATGATTACGAACTTCTTCAGTAATGCCAGGTGCCGGTGCTTCTTCTACTACCTTCTGGTGACGGCGCTGCATGGAGCAGTCTCGTTCACCCAGGTGCACCGCATTACCATGTTCATCAGCAATGATTTGAATTTCGACATGGCGTGGTGTTTCCAGAAACTTCTCCATATACACTTCGTCATTACCAAATGCGGCGGCGGCTTCGGTTTTGGTCAGGGAGATGGCATTGAGCAGGCTGGCTTCTGAACGTACTACTCGCATACCCCGACCACCGCCGCCGCCGGATGCTTTAACAATAACCGGATAACCAATTTCATGACCGATGCGCAGATTTTCATCCGGATCTTCACCTAAGGCTCCGTTTGAGCCAGGTACAGTGGGTACCCCGGCTCTAAGCATGGCTTTAATGGCTTCGACCTTATCACCCATGGTACGAATAGAATCGGGACGAGGGCCAATAAAAACAAAACCACTTTGTTCTACCCGTTCGGCAAAGTCAGCATTTTCCGAAAGAAAGCCATAACCGGGGTGAATAGCCTGGGAATCGGTGACTTCTGCAGCACTGATCAGGGCAGGAATATTTAAATAACTGTCAATTGAGGGAGCAGGGCCGATACAAACCGATTCGTCGGCGAGAATGACGTGCTTGAGGTTTCTGTCAGCTTCTGAATGCACCGCAACGGTTTTAATACCTAATTCACGGCAGGCACGTTGTATGCGCAGTGCGATTTCTCCGCGATTGGCAATTACTATCTTCTCAAACATCTGAGGGTTCCATGTGTATAATTTAGGTTATCTATTAACTGAACTGGATAATTTATTTGGCAGTTTCCAGCCTGATTAATAAGTCTGAGCAGGGTGTTAACTGAGCCCTTATTCAATGATACAAATAGTCTGCCCATATTCCAGCGGTTCGCCATTTTCAACGCAGATAGACTTAACTATACCGCTGACATCAGCTTCAATCTGATTAAGCAGTTTCATGGCCTCAATAATACAGATAGTGTCACCCTTATTAACGTGCTGGCCGACTTCAATAAATGCAGATGAGCCGGGGGATGGCGCACTATAGAACGTGCCCACCATGGGAGCTTTTACTTCATGCCCGCTGGGTATCTCTGGTGCCGCAGGAGCAGGGGGTTCTGCGACAGGAGCCGGTGCTGCCGGAGCAGCGGCCGGTATCATGGCATAATTTTCAGGTGCAGGCATCATGGCAGGAGCCGGACCGTGACGAGAAATTCTTACGGATTCTTCTCCTTCGTGAATTTCAATTTCCGCAACACCGGATTCGTCCAGCAGTTCGATGAGTTTTTTTATTTTACGGATATCCATAACTTAAACCTTGGTTTAACGTGTTGAGTCTATAATGTAACTGCGATAGTCTGCAGTGCATCGTATTTTATTCTGTTGCCTCTGCAAGATGTGCAAAAGCATATTGTAATGCCAGTTCATACCCTTTTGGCCCCAGGCCGCTGATCACTCCAATGGCAATATCTGAGAAAAAAGACTGATGGCGAAATGCCTCTCTTTTATAGACATTGGACAGGTGTAGTTCAATAAATGGAATGCTGACGCCCAGCAACGCATCCCTTATAGCCACACTGGTGTGGGTAAAGGCTGCCGGGTTGATAATAATAAAATCGGTCTGCTTTTGATAAGCATTGTGGATAGCATCAATAAGCTGAAATTCTGCATTGCTCTGCAGGTATTCAAGCTCATGCCCTGCTGACTGAGTCTGCTGCTTTAACAGGGTATTGATTTCATCCAGTGTTTTATGGCCATAATGAGCAGGTTCCCGAACCCCTAATAAATTTAGGTTTGGACCATTTAGAACTAATATTTTAGCCATCTCAAAAAACCTGAATGTTATTAATTAAGGATAATGACTCAGCCAGTCGAAAAAATGTATTAAATATATGCATTAAACAACAAAATATTTAACCTGTAATTATTGTGGTTAAATGTTTGTCTGCTTTCTCGTTACGAACATGCTCAATTCTGAAGCTATCTTATCCCTTAGTGATGAATTTAATAACTTACGCATTAAACAAAATGAAAAATCAGCGAAATCCTAATTATTGTGCAATAGAACATTCTATTTGTCCAGTGAAAATGCCAGAATTGTTAAAACTTGTAAAGTTCACTGCAAATGGCGG
>JALSUJ010000479.1 GCA_027071355.1 Gammaproteobacteria bacterium
GTACGATTAGAGCCATAATGTTTCGTTAAATACCCGTTATTAACAGTGAAAACCCGCATCAGGGCGGGTTTAATCGAGGCGAGATTATGTCATAAGGCCGCTGATAATGCGAATTTAAAGGCCGTTAACAAGCCCTTCTTAGCCTTGTTAACAGGTTGTTGCAGCTTTATTTCCTCTCCCCATTCAAAAAGCTCAGTCTGTTTTGAATTTTTTTGTCAGACGGTTGACTAAATGATTTCCCCGTCATACATTTTAAAAAAGCATGGGAAGGAGTCCCGATAAATGACTGAAAGTGCCCTGAATCGTCACCAGCTACGCCGGTGGTTATTATGGTATAGCCTGGCAAATGCTCTGATTCTGGTGTTATTGGCCCAGCAATATCCCACCATTGGCTACTGGCCTGATGCCCTATGGCCTAAAATTTACTGGTTTATACAGTCATTTGGCCACTTTGTTTTTCTAAGTTTTTTCCTTGCCCTGCCCCTGTTGATCTGCGGCTGGTTCTGCCCGTCCACAAGATTAATCCGAATACTCTCAATTATTTTTTTTACCGGGCTTGTTGTTCTTATTCAAATTGATGTGCAAATTTTCGCCCTCTATCGGTTTCATTTAAATGGGGTTATCTGGGGATTTCTAAGCCAGGGCGCAGCGGCTGAAATATTTGTATTTGACCCCATCAACTTTCTGGTGATGCTGGGTGCAACGCTGCTGGTTTTTATTACTGAAATACTGATTGCTCAGCTGATTAATAAAATAATAAATAAGCACGCTTTTTTATATGGCAGAAAACTTGCCATTTTTATCCTGAGTATTCTAATTATTGGCCAGCTATGGCATATACGCGCAGATGCACGGCATGATGTATCCATACTTAAAATGGTTTCACTGCTACCATGGCCTATAGCCATAACAGCCCGGAAACTTTATCCCCTTAGTGATGCGGAAGCCACCAATATTGCCCACTCAGCTAAAACGACTCAAGCTGATTTTTCCCTGTTTTATCCTAAACATAAACTAAGCTGCAATCGGGATACCCCGCCGTTGAATATTATTTTTATTGTGCTCGATTCATGGCGCTTTGATATGTTGTCAGCACAAATAAGTCCTAATATGTACCGGTTTTCCCAAAACGCGCTGGTATTTGAAAATCATATCAGTTCGGGTAATGCCACTCGATTTGGTATGTTTGGTCTTTTCTCGGGCATGATTGGCAATTATTGGCACAGCGCCTTACGAAACCAGTCTGGCTCGGTGCTGATTCAGGAATTACAGCAGCGCAATTATGATTTTCGTTTTTTTGCCAGTGCACGACTGACCAGCCCTGAGTTTGATCGAACCATTTTTTCAGATATTAAAACTCAAATTCCTGAAAAAACACCGGGCAAAAAAGTCATCGATCGGGATCGTTATATTACCCAGCAGTTTATCCAGTTTATTGAACATCAGAACAGACAAAAGCCTTTTATGAGTCTGATCTTTTATGATGCGCCCCATGCCTATGCCGTTGACGATAATTTCCCTCAGCCATTTCAGCCATCATTAAAAGAAATTAATTATTTAAAATTGAATAATGAAACCCCTCCACTTGCCTTTAAAAACCGATATAAAAATGCCATATATTTTGACGATCATTTAGTTGGCAAATTGATTGAGGCATTAGAGAAGCAACAATTACTGGATAACAGCATTGTGATTATTACCGGTGATCATGGACAGGAGTTTAATGAAAGCCGGCAGAACTACTGGGGGCATAACAGTAATTTTTCCCGTTATCAGGTTCAGGTGCCGCTTATTATTCACTGGCCAGATAAACAAAAAAAACATTATTCCCATACCACAT
>JALSUJ010000480.1 GCA_027071355.1 Gammaproteobacteria bacterium
CAGCATTAGATGGCTACCGGCTTTAGGGGATTTGCTGGCACGCACATGGGCCAGCACACAATGCTCATCCAGCACCCGCTCAATCAGCACTTCCAGCTTGCCGCCACTTGCCTTAAAGCCATGCAGACGCGCCGGTATCACCCGGGTGTTATTAAACACCAGCAGATCCTCCGGCTGAATCAAGTCCAGCAGATCACTAAACTGGCGATCCATAAAGCCGTCCTGAGTCACATGAAGCAGGCGGCTGGCGGTACGCTCATCCAGTGGATACTGGGCAATCAGTTCTTCAGGCAGATGATAATCAAAGTCAGCGGTTTGCATGGCGCGGCATATTAACTCAAGCAGCATAAAAAAGCCCGCCCTGAGACTTCAGGGCGGGCTTTATAGGAGAATCAGGCAGGCTTAGAAATGCAGGAATGCACCCAGCATCAGGCCACTGAATGACAGGTCAGCATTAATACCGTCCACATCATCCAGTACCACGGTTGTGGTACGAGTGCCGATTTCAAAGCCGACCATACCCATTTCATACAGAGCGCGCAGGCGGATATCGTTATATTTATTACCGCTATAGCTCACCGTATTAATGTCAGCACCAATAGAAAAACCGCTGAATGGCAAATCAAACTGAGCCGCTATATACAGCATGGGAACAGATTCTGAAATCGCAACAGACTGAGAGCCAACCGTAAAGTCCCCATCAATCTTACGCATATTAAGACCCAAATCCACATTAACCCAGTTATCCAGCAGGCGGTAATACAATATAGCGTCTGTGCTATCAAGGGTAATGCCTGACGAGCCTGTTACCGGAACGCCATTAAAGCTAGCAGCGCCACCCATTGAACCTGACTGGGACAGAGAAGTTTTTTCCAGGCGGATATTGGGTAATAAAGGAATGGGATGATCGAAGGCTGCCCACATATAGGTTTCAGACTTCGAGCCAAAACCCAGATCCGTATTCATATCAATATTAGTACTACCTGCATCGGTAGAAGAAAAATCACCGGAAGGATCATGATTCCAGGAGCCACCGCCCACATACAGACCTAAAAAATCGGCTGATGCCGCTGAGCTAACCAAAGCCAGCCCCAGGCCGGCAGCTGAAATAAACTTACGCATAAAAAACTCCACTCTTATTGATATTGAAGAGGATTATAGATGAAGGAAATCAGGAATACATTGAATCTGTCTATGATATTTTAAAAAACTATGGCATATCAGGCATTTAAGCCGTTGCCTCCATCTTTTTGTGTGTTTAATTTCGGGTATACTGAGGCAAAAATAACAATGCCCTGAATTATGTCCAAAGCCATAAAATCCAGCCTCTTCCTCCTGTGCAGTTTTTTTTATCCCGCTCTGTTGCAGGCCAGCCCTTACCTTTCCCTGGCCCCGGCGCAGATTGAAATTATTAGCTCTGCCGATACCGGCAAACCCCTGATGCTTGATCTTCGTTTAGGCTATGCATACCAGGCTCATCAAGTTGAGCTGGTGGCAATGCAAAGCACAAAGGCCGACAGCATTAATCTGTTAACTATTGACGCCCCTTCAGCAAAATCCATTTTATACCGTTATTCATCAGAACCTTACGGGCGCTTAAAAAGCTATCTGATTCTGGGGGCCAGCCAGATTGATATTCGCTCCTCTTACCCGGGCAGCAATGATGTGGCCGAAACCTATTCAGGCGCCAGCGTTGGAATTGGTTTTGAGGAGGCCTTTAAAAGCATCCCGCAACTTAAAATGAAATTTGACTGGATCAAATTATATAAAGGCCGGGATCTGGATATTAATAGTATGAGCCTGGGTTTACGCTATGAATTTTAAAATCATCAAGCTGCTG
>JALSUJ010000481.1 GCA_027071355.1 Gammaproteobacteria bacterium
ATGCTCAGCGATTTCCCCTACCAGCTGCTGCTTGGTCAGGGAATTTTCGGAATCCTGATAGGACTTTTTATAGGGGTAGTTGGGGTTGTGATGGTGGAAACATTTGATAAAAGTGTGCGAATGAGCGGCGTCAGTGTTTCATTTAATCTCTGCTTTGCTATGTTTGGCGGCACAGCGCCCATGGTCTCCACCTGGCTGATTCATACAACCCATGACAACCTCTCCCTGGCCTGGTATCTGTCTGCAGTTTCATTTATCAGTCTGATTGCCGCCCTGACATTGCCCGAGACGTATAAGAAGGAGAACCTGGATTAAGGGGACAGTGATAAATATATTTATTCAGTGAGTTAGCAGAGAGCTGACAACGGGTTACGGTTTACAGATATCGACAAAGTTCAGCTGCGGCGGCTTTTTGCCGTCTGCTGTAGCAACAGGTTATGTTTTATTTGAAGAAACTAACATTACGGATAATCCAATAAAACACCCGCCTGTAATTTTATTAAAAGCGGTTGTGTATTTTTGAATTGATGGTGAAATTATTTGTGCTCCCATAGAGTAAAAGAAAAGAGAGAATGTGGAGCACCCAAGTAATATTGACAAAAGGACGCTAAATTGTGAAAAGACATTACCGTTAGGATTAATAAAAGGAAGAAACAATGCAGAAAAAAAACCTATGGCCTTGGGATTTACCAATGAAACAGCAACACCTTGAAAATAGAGCTTTATAAAACTATTTTTCTGGATCTCTGGTTTTGAGTTTGTTTGCAATGGTGTTTTTGACCTGAAAGTTTTGATTCCAATGAAACAAAGATATATTGCCCCAATATACTGCAACCAAATAAACAGTATTTTTGAGGATTCAAGTAATACTCCCAGTCCCATGATTGCCATAAGAGAGAGCAAGAAGAGCCCTGAAAGAATACCAAGTATTATGGGAATCGATTTTTTTGCACCATAATATACGCTATGTGTTATGACGGACAAAATTGCAGGACCAGGCGTCATAGATGCAACAAAACAAACTGCAAAAAACATGATCCAATTTTCAACTGGCATAAATCACACTCTATTTATTTGACATGAAGACTTAGATTAAAAACATAACAGCTTTATCAAGTCAATCTTACTGTAAACTTACGTTGAAATTATCTTAAACCTGACAATGCTCTTCATGCAGGCTGCGCTATGTCTGCAATTATCTGCTGATTTATCGACAGACCGATTGGACTGCTTTGTCAAAGCTGTCCAGATGTTTGATAAAGTTATGAAATCCGCTCATTTCAAGCACCTCCAGGATCTGTTCATTGGCATTGCATAAAACCATTGTCCCCTGGTGCGGTTTAAGAAGTTTCAAGGCGACCAGGATCACCCGCAGGCCGGCACTGGACACATATTCTGTCTGACAGAAATCAACAATGATCTGATGCTCTCCGGCTTGAATTTTTTCTGTCAGCTCTTTTTCCACGGCCGGGGCATTATTGGTGTCCAGCCGTTCTGCCGGGGTAACCACCAGACAGTTATTGTTGTCGGTAAACACTGCTTCCATAGAATTCTCCTTAACGGCAGCTGGTTTTTCTGCAGGGGGCGCTGTAATACATTCTGTCAGCCAATACAAAAATGCAGACAAAGTGTTTGACTTATAATCTCCTGTAATGATATCATTTTTAATGAAAATTGAAATATTTTTCTTCTTTTCTCCCCTGCCGTAACAAATTTACCCCCTTGCCCCTGCTGAGGTTCTGTCCAACATGAGTCAGCCAGAAGACGTACCCATTGTTAAACAGTCTCTTTTTTCCTGGATATTACGGGGCAAGCTGTCTTTGCAGCTGCTGCTGCTGC
>JALSUJ010000482.1 GCA_027071355.1 Gammaproteobacteria bacterium
ACTAAAAAGACAAAATAGTTAACTTTCTGGTCTTTTTGCAACACAGGCCGTTGAAATTGTAACGACTTGCGCGAATAAGAGGCGAGATTTTACGCAAAAATCTTCTTTGAGGCAAGTTTTTTATAAAGAAAACCATAAAAACAGCAAATAAAGTCCGTCTATGACTGTGTAGATAAAATAAAGCCTGAGATCCGGTAAAATAATTATGGTGGAAGCACTCTTTTTAGTTTATCTTTAAGGCATAAAAATAAATGAAACTATTTATGTCATAACAATATGAATTACATAAGCTGATACAGTTATTTTAGTTTCAAATAATTAATAGTACAAAACCAGTCAATTTTTAAAAAACTATGTAATTAAGGAAGGATCTCTATGAGTGTCATAAAAACATCTCTTTTCGGGGGTGCTGCTGTGCTGTTATTAGCCAGTACCGTTTTCGCACAACCACGGGTTATTGTTCATGATCTGCGGGGGTCGCAGGAACAAACCTATGAGGCTACACCTCAGACATCACCATACCCGCAAAATCAGGGTCGTTATTATTCTCAGCATTACCGTCCCAGAACTTTGCCAGTACCCGCAGTGACTAAAAAATCACCTGTGGAATTACTGGAAGAATCGATTAATAAAGTGATTGATTTTCTGTCTATGCCTCAACAGGCAAGTTTAGAGCAAATTACTGATTTTCTGAATCAGGAGATCACCCCGCATTTTGATTTTAAATATATGGCACGCTGGGTAGCAGGGCGTTACTATAAAACCATGTCTGCAGAACAACAGCAGCAATTTACCCAGATTTTTAAAGAACTGTTTATTACTACTTTTGTGCAGAAGTTAAGTAACTTTCAGAATTATCCCCCGATAGTGGAAAATTTCCGTTCTCGTCGTACCAGCGAAAATGAGGCAATGGCTTCGGCCAGGATTTTACAGGAAAACGGCACAAGTGTTCAGGTGGACTTTAAATTCCTCAAAACCCCACGAGGCTGGAAGGTGGTTGATGTTCGAGCCAATGGTGTTAGTGCTCTGTTCTACTATAGAAACTTTTTTGCAGAGCAAATTCGTCGCCAAAGACAGAATAACGAAGTTTTTAACTGATTAGCTTATTCTGGAGTATGCTGCATTCCCTTTCCTGTAGGTAAGGGAATGTTTTCATGCTTATCCTGCAGCAGGACTTTCTGTCTAGGTATAAACCCTAATTCTAAGCAATGGAGTATTAGTTTATTATCTGTTTATGATACACTTCAAATCCAGTTATAGTTTTAATATTTTTCTGCGTCTGATCATTCTTACCATTTTACTGGTGGTATTAATTTATTTTCAGTTTGATTATCTTCAGAATGTCTATTTTAAAAACCAGCTGACCAATACCGGTTATTTTATAAACGGTTCTATTCTTGGTCTGTTTCTGCTGGGTATGGCCAAGCAGGTGTCCTCTTTATTATTTTACTGGCGTGAAGAACGTGCACTGGGTAAATTTATTATAAATCTGCATAGAGAAAGCAGTAACCCGGTTAAAGGCGTTTATGAAAAAAGTCTGATAGCGCATCGCTATGCTACTATGAAAGATATTTATCGCCAGCATTCTCCGGTTAACCAGAGTGCTCTGGCTGCAACTCTGGTGGCTTCTGAAAGTACTCGCTTAAGTTTGCCGCGCTTTGTTTCCAATATTCTTATTTTAACCGGTGTATTTGGTACCATTATTTCATTATCTATTGCTCTGATGGGGGCTTCCAGCCTGATGGAAAATAATGGTGTCAGTAGTATGGGGCAGGTGATACATGGTATGTCTACGGCACTGTCTACCACCACAACAGCCATTGTCTGCTATATGTTTTTTGGTTATTTTTATCTAAAATTGACCGATGTTCAGACCAATTTATTCAGTGCTATTGAACAGGTGACAACCCAACATTTAATGCCCCGTTTTTCACATCAGAGTGAGAATATGATCCACCAACTGGCAGAATTAATCACCTCTTTGCGGCATACTGCAGCCAATATGCAATTATCACAGCAGCAGTATCTTGAAATGGGGTCTAAAGTTAATGAAATCACTTCTCAGTTTGATGAGCGCGTCAGTGGTATGTCTGAAGATATTAACGACATAAAAGAAATACTCAGACTGGGTTTCCGGCTTCCGGAAGATCATCCGCATCACCCGTCTAATCAAGCCTCCTCCTAGTCATGAGTAAGCTGCTATGAATGACGGCTTTATTGATTTAAGACAGAACCACCAGCATCTGGTGGAAGCTTCATTCTGGCCTTCCTTTACAGACATTATGACCGTTGTGGTTATGATTTTCCTTATTACCAGCAGTATTCTGATTGTCAAAAACTGGGAACTGGTAGATGAGCTGAAAACTAGAATTGTGGTAGAGCAGAAAATATCCCAGCGTCTAAAAGCCAGTATGATGGCACAGCAAAAAACCTCTCAGGAACTGGAAACCAGTCTTAATAAGCGCCAGGAGATTATGCATAAATTGCAGGAATCTCTGGAAGCAGAACGTCGTACAACTGAAGTCGTTCAAAAGACCTCCAGGGAAAAGGCCACACTGGAAGAACAGCTGACGCAGACTCAGTCAGAATTATCTATGATGCGCCTGCAATTAATGCAGGCTAGAGAAAGCGCCTCTGAACGGGATAAACTCATCCTTGAGCAGGATCAGCAATTAACTCGCTTAAATGATGATAAAAGAAAGCTGAAGCGTACCATTGCAGCCAGAAATATGGAACTGGAACGGGTACAGCAACATCTGACTCAGCTTGAGGCGACCATGAATTCACTCAAGAGCAAGCTGGAAGTCAAAGCCATTGCTCTGTCCCAGAAAGATCGTGATCTTGAACAGCAGATGGCTCTGTTACAGCACAGGGAAACAGAACTGCTGAAACTGAATGAACAGAATCAGCAATACCAGGATAGTATCAGCGACTATGAACGTCAGATTGCGGCTGTTCAGGAGCAGCACTCTGTGTTGGTGGGAGATTATAAGAAGCTGGAAGATAAGTATAATAAGCTCATTAAACCATCCCGTTCTGCCATTGGCAAATATGTCGTAGAAGTACGCTATGAGAAATTGTCTGGAAAAACCCATATACAGTTTCGTGAATCGGATAATGATCCCTATCAGAGTATTTCTGAAGCAGCCATGCATAAAAAGCTCAGTGCTTTGAAAGCTAAATATAAAGACAAACTATATGTTAAAGTTATTATTCCGGATAATAGTGGCCTGTCTTATAGCGAGGCCTGGACCTTTATGAGCGGGCTGCTGGATAAATATGATTATTACTATCAGGATCAATAGCTACTTTTTTCATAACAGCCCCCGTTCAGCCAGAGAGACAATATTACCATCCCCGATTATCAGATGATCCAGCAAACGGATATCCACCAGACTCAGTGCATCTTTCAGACGAATAGTGATGTGTTCATCAGCCTGGCTGGGTTCAGCAATACCGGAGGGATGATTATGCGCCACTATAATCGCAGCCGCATTGTAAAAGAGTGCTTTTTTTACCACTTCTCTGGGATAGACAGAGGCGCCATCAATAGTACCCTGAAATAACTCTTCAAATTTAATAAGCTGATGACGGTTATCCAGAAACAGAGCGGCAAATACCTCATGGGGTTTGTCCCGTAAACAGCTGCTTAAATACTGACGGGTATCCTGAGGGCTGTTTATTGCATCCTGTCGGCGAACAGTCTCTGCCAGATAGCGTCGGGACATTTCCAGAACGGCCTGCAATTGAACATATTTGGCGGTTCCAACACCTTTAGCCCGAGAAAATTCCTCCAGACTGGCAGCAAACAGATTTCTTAATGAGGAGAATTCATCCAGCAGATTATAAGCCAGATCAATGGCACTTATGCCTTTTGTACCGGTGCGTAAAAAAATAGCCAGTAATTCGGCATCACTAAGGGCAGATGCTCCTCTGTGCAGTAATTTCTCTCTGGGGCGTTCGGCTTCCGGCCAGTCACAAATGGGCATAGCAAATCCTTATGCTGTTAATTGAACGTCTATAATAAACAAAATACGGGAAATAGTGTGAAAGTATTTTCTGACATAGGTCTCTGTTTAATAAATGTCTTAAGGTTTAAACTGATTATTTATTGCGGTGAGTACTTACTAATCGGTAAAATAACGCTATGACAGTTTTTACAGATAAAAATATTATTCTTGGAGTGTGCGGCGGTATCGCGGCTTATAAATCCGCCGAACTGGTGCGTCTGCTGGTAAAACAGGGCGCTAATGTACAGGTTATTATGACCGCGGCAGCTCAGGATTTTATAGCACCAATGACTTTTCAGGCATTATCAGGCAATCCGGTACGCAGTGAGCTGTTTGATCACAACGCAGAAGCCGGGATGGGGCATATTGAACTGGCCCGTTGGGCGGATATGATTCTTATTGCCCCTGCTACCGCCAATACTATTGCTAAACTGAGTCAGGGAATCGCTGATAACTTATTGACTACGGTCTGTCTGGCCAGTGCTGCCCCATTGATGATTGCGCCGGCCATGAATCAGCAAATGTGGCTGAGCGATGTTAATCAGGAAAATATTCAGCGCTTTAAAAATCGCCCGCTGGTCAGTCTGGCGGGACCGGCACAAGGTGAACAGGCCTGTGGTGATAATGGCCCAGGACGCATGGAGGAAGCTCAGACAATTGTCCAGGAATGTGCACAGTTATTACAGGACATGCTACAGCAGCAAATTGAAAAACAGGTTTTATCCGGATTATTAGATGGTCAGCGATTATTGATCACTGCCGGCCCAACCATTGAAGATATTGATCCCGTTCGATATATCACTAACCGCAGTAGTGGTAAAATGGGCTTTGCGATTGCGGAAGCTGCGCTGGAGGCTGGTGCAGAAGTGGTTTTAGTCAGTGGTCCGGTCGCACTGAGTGCACCTGAAAAAGTAGTGTGCTATGAGGTTCGCAGTGCCCTGCAAATGCATGAGGCGGTCTTTAAACAGCTGGATAATGTGGATATTTTTATAGCCACTGCAGCGGTTGCAGATTATCGTGTAGAGGATATAGCAACACAGAAAATAAAAAAAACACGCGATAGTTTCACCCTGCAGCTGATAAAAAACCCGGATATTCTTGCTGATGTATCGGCATTAGCTGATAAACCTTTTACAGTGGGTTTTGCAGCAGAAACATCCGAGCTGGAGAAATATGCTGTGGATAAACTGCAGCGAAAAAATCTGGATATGATTGCTGCTAATCAGGTGGGTATTGATACTGACGGTCAACCTAAAGGCTTTGATGTGGATAGCAATGAACTGAGACTTTTTTTTAAAACCCCTGAAGATTTTATTAAACAGAAAAAAATACCTGAGATGTCTAAGCAGCAGCTGGCCAGAGAACTAATAAGAGAAATTGCACGACAATATAATAAATAATACAAAATAACAGGAAAACAGCGTAATTATGAATGAAGTAGATGTCAAAATACTTGACCCCAGGGTTGGTAATGAATTTCCATTACCCGAATATGCCACAGACGGTTCTGCAGGAATGGATTTAAGAGCTATACTGGATGAAGATATAGAATTATTGCCTGGTGACACCTTTCTAGTACCGACTGGGCTGGCTATTCATATTGCCAATAATAATATGGCAGCCATGATCCTGCCTCGCTCCGGACTAGGGCACAAACATGGCATAGTATTAGGCAACCTGGTGGGACTAATTGATTCTGACTATCAGGGGCAGTTATTTGTATCCTGCTGGAACCGGGGAAATACGGCATTTACCATTAAGCCGGGGGAACGGATTGCGCAACTGGTTTTTGTACCGGTTGTTCAGGCACAGTTAAAAATTGTTGCATCCTTTGATCAAAGCCAGCGTGGAGAAGGTGGTTTTGGGCATACCGGTAGCCATTAAATTTTTGTTATTTTGAATACAGATAAATTGAGCGGAACAATTTTATGAGTAACACCAAAGAAAAAATTCAGGAGATGATCCAGAAAGAAAAAGCTGACAAGCGCAAGGCTGAACTGGAAGAAAAATATAAGAAAAAAACTAAAAAGGGTAAGAAAGTAAAAAATAAAAAGGCTAAAAAAGATCCGGCTGCTATTGATCCGGAAAGAAAAAAGCGTCTGCGTAATATATTTTTTATAGTCCTGCTTTTTATCTGTTCACTGGGGCTGTTTTATATTTCATCGCTATCAAAAGCCGGGTTAGAAAATAAATATCAGGCGCAGATTAAGGCGGTTTCACAAAAAGAAGTGGATAATCTGAAAGCGCAGGTAGAATACACCCTCAGCAATAAAATAGAAAATTTCAATTATATTCTCAAAGATGTTGAGTATATTCAGAATTTTAAAAAACCTGATTGGCAAAGTGTATTAAAAACGGAATTATCCGCCTTATTGGGTTATCAGGCTGTTATTGAAATTATTCCTGAAAATTATACCGAAGAAATGATTATCGATACCGAAGATATGGGCTATGCTGTCCTGGGATTGCTTAATGAGTTAAAAAA
>JALSUJ010000483.1 GCA_027071355.1 Gammaproteobacteria bacterium
CATGGGTTAGAAATTATAAAATTGAGGAACTATTGGAACTTGTTGATAATACTCGAACAAAATTTTAAAAAGGAATTAAATGAAAGATTTATATGAAGCTATAGGAATATTTTTAAAATATTCAAAGAAATCAGAATCAGGTTCAACGACGATTATATCAGAAGCACTGTTAAAGGTATTACGATAGGCATTCAGACTACGGTAAAAAGTAAAGAATTCTTTATTTTTACCATATGCCTGGGCATAAATTTCTGACGCTTTTGCATCTCCTTGCCCCCGAATCTGCTCCGCCTCCTTAAAAGCATCCGCTTTAAGGATAGTTACCTGACGGTCAGCATCTGCCGTAATCCGATCTGCACTTTCATTACCCTGTGCTCTTAATTCCTTGGCAATCCGGGTCCGTTCTGTCTCCATTCTGCGGAAAATCTTGTCACTGACCTTAGGCGGGAATTCAATACGTTTAATACGTACATCTACAATTTGAATACCAAAGGGCTTAACCGACTTATTGGATGATTTATTAATATCATCCATAATGATATGACGTTCACCAGAGATAACTTCATACATATTACGACGGCCAAACTCGTTACGCAGACCTTCCTTAACGATGGTTGCAATACGTTCCTGAGCAATATCCATATCCCCACGCATGGAAACATAGAACGTTTTCATATCAGCAATACGCCACTGGATAAATGAATCGACCACCAGAATTTTCTTTTCTTCAGTCAGGTAATCTTCCGGTTTGGCATCAAAAGTCTGAATACGTTTGTCAAACTTACGCACATTATTTACAAAAGGTAGTTTAAAATGCAGTCCAGGTTCATAATCAGAACGTTCGATTTTACCCCATTTGAACAAAATAGCGTTTTCAGTTTCTGACACCGTAAACAGGGATGCTGAACCAATAATGCCTACCACGGCAAGCGTTATTACAATTAAGATTTTCATTAACGTCTCTCCCTCAACGGTGGTCTGGCACGGCTGGTATCAGTGCTAAAACTGGATGTGCTATATTTAGACTTTGAGGTACTGGGCAGATAATTTTCAGCATCTCCGGAACCAGTGCTGTTACTGGCTTTTAGCGGTTTGCTAATACCGGAACGCATCATTTTATCCAACGGCAGATAAAGCAGATTATTACCACCTTTGGTATCCACCATGATTTTGCTGGTACTGCTATAAACAGTTTCCATAGCATCCAGATACAGACGGTCTCGCGTCACTTGTGGGGCTTTTTCGTATTCTTTTAAGACACTCAGAAAACGGGATACCTCACCTTCTGCTTCTGCTATAACACGAGCCTTGTATGCTTCCGCACCGGCAGTCTGCTTAGCCGCATAACCACGGGCTTTTGGAATCACATCATTTCGATAGGCCTGAGCCATATTGATATAACGCTCTTTATCTTCCCGTGCCGCATTCACATCTTCAAAGGCATGCTGAACCTGAGCAGGCGCTTTGGCACTTTGCAGGGTAAAACGGGTAATAAGCAGGCCAGTTTTATAACGATCCAGAATTTCCTGGGCCAGTTTGCCAATTTTAGCAGCGATCTGACTCCGACCTTCGGTCAGAATAAAGTCCATTTCATTTTTACCAACAATTTCTCTGACCGCACTTTCAGACACCTGTCTTAACACAAAACCTGGATCACGTACATTAAAGAGAAAGTGTTCCGCATTGCTGACCTTGTACTGCACAGCCACTTTAATATCCACAATATTTTCATCTTTTGTGAGCATCAAAGCTTCATGAGTACTACCGCCAATATTCAAACTTCTGGAAGCACTGACATCGACAATCTGATACGACTGGATAAGAGGGGCAT
>JALSUJ010000484.1 GCA_027071355.1 Gammaproteobacteria bacterium
AGTGGACTGGCTAACATGGCAAGCCTTTGCTGCCTCGCCAAAATGCTGATATTTATGGACATTAACCAGATAGTGAAGATGTTTAAGACTTGGTAAGCGCATAATATAAACCCTTTTTCTATTCAGCCTGATATGGTAATTTATGCTAAACAGCACATTAATCGTATTTTTCTATTATAACAATCGAATCAATCTGTTTTATTAATTCTATCAGGACGGTTAAACTATTTCCAACATTCGGGCACATTCATTCAGGTTTAACCCGATAAAGATATTAATCAATTATGGAGCATTATCATGTTAGAAAATAGAGAAGGTCAGAACGTACCTGCAGTAACTTTTAAAACCCGTCAGGACAGTGAGTGGGTAGATGTCAGCACAGCAGATTTATTCGACCATAAGCGGGTTGTTGTGTTTGCCTTACCCGGTGCCTTTACACCCACCTGTTCATCCAGCCACTTACCGCGCTACAATGAACTGTACCCAGTTTTTAAAGACAACGGCATTGATGATATATACTGTCTTTCAGTTAATGATACCTTCGTTATGAACGCCTGGCAGGATGATCAAAGTGCTGAAAAAATCACCATGATACCAGATGGTAACGGTGAGTTTAGCAAAGGTATGGGTATGCTGGTTGATAAGCGTAACCTCGGCTTTGGTGACCGCTCCTGGCGTTATGCTATGATTGTTGACAATGGCGTGATAGAAAAAATGTTTATTGAACCGGAAGTAGAAGGCGACCCCTTTGGTGTTTCTGATGCAGATACAGTATTAAAACACCTTAATCCCGATGCCAGAGCTTTGCCGACTATAACAATTATTACCCGTAAAGGTTGTCCGCATTGTACCCGCGCCAAGGAATTACTGGTGTCCAGAGGTCTGCCATATGAGGAAGTTGAGTTAAACCAGAACGTTACCAACCGTTCTCTGACTGCTTTAAGCGGTGCACATACCACGCCTCAGGTCTTTATGGATGGTAAATTGATTGGCGGTGCAGATGATCTGGAAGCTTATTTCAGTTAAACTGCGATAAATCTAAAATCATTCAATGGGGGCAGGGTCAAAGACTCTGACCCCATTGTTCTTACATTACATTGTTCTTACATCGTTCTTTCATTTTTTCAATTCCTGGAGCAAAACTATGCCAAAAAGTATAAAAGGTACTCAAACCGAAAAAAATCTGATGATCTCTTTTGCCGGTGAATCACAGGCTCGAAATCGTTATACTTATTTTGCCAGTGTCGCAAAAAAAGAAGGTCTGGTACAGATTTCCCAGATTTTTGAAGAAACGGCCGCACAGGAAAAAGAACACGCCAAACGCTTTTTTAAATTTATGGAAGGCGGTGAAATCGAGATCACCGAAACCTTTCCTGCCGGTCCAGTAGGCAACACTCTGGAAAATTTACGTGCTGCCGCTAAAGGCGAAGAGCATGAATGGGAAGAAATGTATCCCGGATTTGCCCGCATTGCCAGAGAAGAAGGCTTTGAAGAAATTGCCCGTGCCTATGAAGCCATTTGTATTGCTGAAAAACAGCATGGCAAACGTTATAAAGATCTGGCCGATAATCTGGAAGCCGGACGGGTCTTTAAACGCAATGGAAAAGTAGTCTGGCGCTGCCGTAATTGCGGTTATCTGCACGAAGCAGAAGAAGCACCAAAACTCTGTCCAGCCTGTTTACATCCACAGGCTCATTTTGAACTGCTGGGCGAGAACTGGTAGCCTTTAAACCTGGATGTAGTTGCTGTTATTCAGAAGCCACATCCAGATACCCCCTTTCTATCGCTGTTTCCAGTGCAACGGAACCTTTAAGCAGCTCTTCATAA
>JALSUJ010000485.1:0-1389 GCA_027071355.1 Gammaproteobacteria bacterium
GATTAAATCTAATAATGAAAAAAACAAATATAATATTTAGCTTACTTTTTCTTTTTCTTTTAATTCAAAATACCATAGCTTCTACTGCATATCCTGGTTCATCAGAATATAATATAAGTTCCTCTCAGTTTGTTGACCTGGTTGGCAAACAAAGAATGCTGATGCATCAGATACTGGTTGCCTATGCTCAAATTGGTCAAATTCAAAGTTACGGAAATCCCGTTAACGTCAGGCAAATGGCTATAGAGGAATTTGAAAGAAATCTTGAGGTTATTAAGACTGTTAATCGCTATCATTTAACTGCCCAACGAATGGAAACGGTGTGGCAAAATTTTAAAAAAACAGTTTTATTGACACCGGACAAATATCAGTTAAAAAAATTGATTGCACAGGCAGAGCAGATGGTCAGTTATTGTAATAGCATTATCAGTTTGATGGTTAAGGACAGTAACAATAATATGAATATTGTTAATATAGCAGGTAAGCAAAGAATGTTGAGTCAGCGTATGGCCTTGTTTATGCTGGCAGAAAATTGGGGACTTAAGGAAGATAATTACCAGCTTAAATTACAAAAAACACAGGCAGAATTTGCTATTAATATCAATACGCTTAAGCGTAACAAGGATAATACTAAAAAGATCAATCGAAAAATAAAATCTATGGAGAAAGACTTTTTACATTTAATCCAGATTGTTGCACAGGGTAAACAAGAGCGTGATTATTCTTTTTCGATTTCTCGAAATACATCTCAAATATTACGCAAGGCAAAAGTCTGTGCCAAACTGTATGTGAAATTAAAAAATAATACGAATGTGGCGATGCGCAAGAAAGGCAGGCATATCTGATAAAAAGGTTCTGTGTTTAAAATAACTTAATCGTTTTGTCTTTATGACAGGCACAGCATGCCTTACCCGAGTTTTTTGCCTCATACATACTGGGTCTGCCGTTTCTATCAGTTTTTCCCAATCATTAATGTTGTCAAGCATTCTTTCAGCGACTCCAATGCTTTCTGTCAAATTATTTCCGTTAGGTTTGTTTCCAATGCCATGCAGATTTATACGTTCCAGTACTCTTAACGTGTCATAATGATCTGCATAAGGTAAGAGTAAAATAAACTTTTCACCACCCCATCTGATAATAAGATCTGCTCCTGTTCAAATAACAGTAATAGATCAAATACATGGCCTCTTGTCGAAATAAATTAAGCGCGATGGCCCTACATTGGACAAGGATATATATTGACCTGACCAGGTAAATATAAGAAAATACAGGCCGTCTGTCAGAATATCATGGAGATGTTTGACGGCAGGCGGTTTGAATGGCAAATAATTTAACGATATAGCTTAAATAATATAGCCAGAACAATATTCATGGAAGAATCTATTATGG
>JALSUJ010000485.1:1399-1825 GCA_027071355.1 Gammaproteobacteria bacterium
AAACAGTACCGCCTCGGCAACACCTGAAGCCTTTTCACCCGAACAGCGTATTTCTGCCAATCACAGCCTGTTTACCTTTAAACTACTTAATAATTCGCATGAAGAACTGCGTGTTGTGGACTTTAACGGTATTGAAGCTGTTTCAATCCCCTTTGAATACCGTCTGCTGCTGGCAAGCAGAAACGACCTGCTTAATGAGAGCGATTTTATTGCTCAGCCCGGTTTATTAAGCCTTCTGCTGGTGGAACAGACAGAATACCTGCAGGGAGAAATTTCCCAATTTGGGTATGCTGGTGAACAGGGTGATTTTATTTTGTATCAAATCTCACTGGTGCCAAAATTCTGGTTTTTAAAAAAACGCTTTAATCAGCGGATCTTTCAACACCTTACTGCCCCGCAAATTATTCAGCAGGTGTTAAAGGAAGC
>JALSUJ010000486.1 GCA_027071355.1 Gammaproteobacteria bacterium
AACAATATTGTATAACCGGTAATAGCATCACCTATGTGATTAAATATATAGCCATGGTGATTATAGATAGAAAGAAAATAATCCTTCTTTATTTCACATCTTTATCAATAGAATGTGTTTTATATAAAAAAGAAAATATAATCGGGATAACATTGCGTTAATTATGAATAAAATGCTGTATTTATTGAATACCCCTGTGTTAACTGCGTACGGTCAATGGTCTTTTGATGGGCCACTATCACTGATGCAGACACAAAATTTGCTAAGTGACGGTTTTATTTCCGCTATCGGACACCAGCAGACAGCCCAGTTTATCAGTAAAATTCTGGGTATCGAGTGCGAAACAAACCGACAACGTATTTCTATGAAGCCAGGTGATTCAGCAGTGGTGTTTCGTTTATTATCTCGGATAGATGAAGGCGTGATTCTATCCACAGCCGAGCTAACCAAAATCCCTTATGAGTTTGCTTTTCTACAGTGTTTAGCAATAACATGAAATATCAATTATTTTCTCCAATAATAAATAATCGTATTAGGAAAATGTCCTAAGGAAACTCTGATTTATTAAGAGTTTCCGCAGTACATGGATGTACCGCCATTTTCAATAGCGGTTAAGCTATTGAAAATGAAGAAAAAGGTAAAATCGAATTTTACCTTTTTCTTGCTCTGATAATGCCATCCTTTGGTTCGTTTACGGTGCATCCATGCACCACTGCTCATGGATGAATTAATCAGAGCTTCCCTAAACAATACATACTATGAAAAGTGTGTGCAAATAGGTAATGATAAGGAATTAACAAATAAATATTCAAGCATGTATATTAGCTGATAACGGTAATAAAAAATGGTTAAAAATAATAGCGAGCTGGATATGTGGCGCAAACAAATGTATCAACGTTGTCCAAATCCGGAGGTTGGTGAAATTGTGGTTATTAAAAACGAAAAAAGCAACAGAATAAATACTTATCGCGCATTAACGTCTGATGGGTATAAAACTGTGTGATCAATCGGGGATAAAAACATTAAAAGCCGAACTTGAACAATTTATAAGGAAATAATACAAAATAGATATTTTTACCACAAAAACCACCTTAAGTTGGAACCATTGCCCTGATGAAGAAGGGATTAAGACTAATAAACATACGATGGACTGTCCACACGACCGTTGGAACCATTGCCCTGATGAAGAAGGGATTAAGACATAACGCTCTTTTAACAATTAAGAAGATGCTTAATGACTATTAAATTTAACCAGAAGCAGAAGGATGCGCTGGCTAAAAACCTCGATAACATCGGGGTTTTAAATACCGTAGCTATTTTGCTAGGAATGTTAGTTGATTACAAAGCCACTTTTGTAAACGGGGTTTTAATGACTATGTTTTCATTAACGGTTTTTGGATTTGCAATCTATTTACGTCGTGGAGACACGGGGAAGAATGAATGATGGATTTTTTTGATCCAATAAATACTTACGCCATAACAGGGATAGTTCTTGCTGCGTTAATTACGTGGTTTGTCTCAACGCACAGTGATGATAAACACACAGACAAGCATAAAAAGAAAAAATAATCAAATTCACCCGGCATCATTGTTGGGTGACCAACACAATCTGGTACCACCGGCAGACAACGCTCTGCCGTCGATAGCGCATCACTTTAATACTTTGACACCTCGCGAAGTCGCGACCTTTTGCTTAACAATATTGTTTAACCATACAGTTCTTCTGTTCTGTGATTAACTTTACGCATATTAATAAAAACCGTGCATTTGCCGGTTGCGTCAACACAGGAGAAGACAATGAAACATTTTTATACCACTTTTTTTATCAGCCTGGTTTTTATCAGCCAGGCTTTGTTATTAACGGCATGCGGCGGTGGCAGTGGTGGTACCGATACGGCATCAGGTATTAATTTGCCTTCAACAGGTACTGGAAATCCCGGTAACCTGCAGCCCATTGAACAGCCACCTGCAAAGCACTTACCACCCGCAACCGCCATAAAAGCAGTCAATGTATCGGATACCATCGATACGTTTAACGGTAAAAGTGTTACGGCACATAATTACCAGATGCTGGATAACAACAATAATGTTATTGTTTCGGTTGTGTTATATACAACCAAATCAACGACTGGTGAAATCGTTGAAGGGATTTTTGATTCAATCAACCAGGAGTATTACTACCCGTCTGCGGCTGTTGAAATACCTGCTGATATGACGAAGCAGTTTTTTTCAGTTGGCGGCTATCATTCACAATTTATTCAGATTGTGCCCTGGTTATTCCTTGACAAGGATGGCTTTCATTTCCACATCACACCCGATGCTGTACAGGGTCTGGATATTAGTATTATCTTCAACCCCGTTACACGGATTGTTAGCTTTATGCAGGTAAAGGATGTAGGCAATGGAATACCCGGCTTAAATACGTTTACATATCAGTGTAAAACCTGTTGATACAATAAATAAAGTGGGTGATGTATAAGCAGACGGGTAATAATTTTCAAGCTTAAGGCTATGGCAAAACGACCTTTATATTTGCTTGCTTACGATATTAAAAATTCAAAACGATTGCAGCAGGCATTAAAGATAATAAAAACATGGGCTACCGGTGGGCAAAAATCGGTATTTGAATGTTATTTAACTGATGCTGACAAACAGGCATTGCTCACAGCTATGAAAAAAATATTAAACACAGAAGAAGACCGGTTTTTTATTTTGCGACTGGATACCCGAATACGGGTTCATGTCATGGGTATGGCAGTGGAACCCGTTACACTTAAATTTTTTTATATCGGTTAGTAGCCTGAATAAATCCAACCATATTTATTCACTCTGCTTTTACAGGTCAGACATGGCAACATTATATATTGACAGAAAAAATATCGAGCTTCGGGCGGACAGAAGTTGCCTGATTATTTACCAGCAGGGGCAAAAAAATGGTACCGTACCGTTTTCTCAAATAGATAGTGTTGTCATCAGCCAGCACACACTGCTGGATACCCGTGTACTTGGTAGTCTGACAGAGCATCAAATTGGTTTAACGGTAATACACCCGATAAACGCCGCACGCACTGTTAATATGCCAGGTTACAGTCATAATGATATAAGCCGACGTTTATCACAATACGCACTGGTGAAAAATCCGCAACGTTGTGAACAATGGGCGCATTATCTGGTATTGCATAAAATAAAAAATCAGTATCGTTTAATAACACGGCTATTATTATATCGTGTGGATAAACGTTATACTCTGACCAGAGCACAACAAAGCCTGAAAAAAACCATACAGATTCTGCTATCAAAACGAAACCTGGATATCAATGGTCTACGTGGTTACGAAGGAGCTGCGGCAGCCAGTTATTTTCAGGCCTTTACGCAAGTTTTTGCACCGGCACTGGCTTTTACTGAACGCAATCGCCGTCCACCACTTGATCCTGTCAATGCCTGCCTGTCACTGGGCTACACACTGCTGCATGCCAGTGCTATACGTGCCTGCCATATTGCAGGGCTGGAGCCGATGATGGGTTTTTATCACCAACCCCTGTTTTCACGCGAATCACTGGCCTCGGATATGATTGAACCACTGCGGCCGGAGATTGATTACTGGGTCTGGAAATTATTCCGTGAAAAAAAACTCACCACCGATCATTTTTATTACCCTAACCAGGCCTGTTTACTAAACAAAAGTGGACGCAAGCTGTTTTATAATGAATTTCAGCAAATAGCTTCCCGCTTGCAGTGCCGGTTACGTTTTGCCTGTCGTTTAATGCTAAGAAACCTGTGAAGGGCATACGAAAGGCATACATTGGGTTGAATAATTCAATATGAAAAAAATGTTATACCTTAATGTATCTGAAATTATCCAGGTTCGACTTGATGGCCCCGCATTGCGTATTAACCATCAGCATCAGGCAGATCGCTTATTCCCGCTGGGGCAACTTGCCGGTGTGGTTGTTATCGGCATGGTCAGCTGGGAAACACAGGCTATTATCGCCTGCGCAGAACAGGGTGTCAGTATTCATTTTATCTCGCACAGGGGGGTATTGCGCGCGCAGGTTTGTGGCACAGTCAGTCATTATGCCCGTTATGATATGAACGAACCACTAAGTCGTTTTTTCGAACTGCCTGACGGCACTAACCGCTACCATGACTGGTTTGAAGCCGGGTACCATCAAGCCAGAATGCATCTGGCAAAAACCATGTATCTTTCCCGTCAGCAGATTACCCGGCTGGATATTATGCAGCGATTACACAGCAAGCTGCTTTATTGTATTGATGAAGCGGCATACAATCTGTTTCAGCAACGTGTTCGGGGTTTTCTGTCGATTAAATTAGCGGATCTGCTACGTCAAAAAGGCATCGACCCGAAACTGCCGATACTTACCCAGGCTGATATTGATATTGTCAGAGATTTTACACAGCTTTGTTATTACGAACTTGCCTATAACCTGCGGTTTTTCCTGCAATACAGGTTTCATCAACCCATAAAGGAAACCGGACGGGAAATGCAGCCGGCATTAACAGATGCCATTGAGTTTACTGAAAAATACAATCGGCGATTACAGCGTTTTTTCTCGGAAAATTACAAACGCTTCTGTTTACATATATTAATGACATTACACGAATATGCCGGTAAATAAAAAAAGACAATACCTGATATGTTATGATATTCGCTGTCCGAAGCGTTTGCAGCGTGTACATGCCTGTATAAAAAAATATGCTGTACCGGTACAATATTCAGTGTTTCATACACAAATGCGTGACTCGCAGCTGGAGACATTAAAAGAAAAGTTACAGGCTATTATTGATAATAAGCATGATGATATACGGATATACCCCTTACCGGTGAAACCGGTAATAACGGTTATCGGTCAGCCATTTTTACCTGAGGGCGTTACTTTACTTGATTAAGCGGAATAATTAACTGAACAACTACCTTAACTTTTTAAAATGAAAAATTTTCCGCAACCCCTATTGCAAGGCACTGTTTTAATAGCTAATATAGCAATGAGGAGTCGGAACCATTGCCCTGATGAAGAAGGGATTAAGACATTTCTACTGATACGTTTTCAACTTTTCCGTTTTGTCGGAACCATTGCCCTGATGAAGAAGGGATTAAGACGGCATAATTATTTGTAATAACAAACATTTTGTGGTCGGAACCATTGCCCTGATGAAGAAGGGATTAAGACGAATTTATGGCGAGCACTACCTGGGTTTATATAAGTCGGAACCATTGCCCTGATGAAGAAGGGATTAAGACGATGCTGGCGAACAAACATACTAAACTATACATGTCGGAACCATTGCCCTGATGAAGAAGGGATTAAGACGGATTCGTTTTTTACTTTGTTCATTGTCTTATACCGTCGGAACCATTGCCCTGATGAAGAAGGGATTAAGACTTTTTCCCGCCATGGATCGGACAATCCACATGCCGCCCCGGGTCGGAACCATTGCCCTGATGAAGAAGGGATTAGTTAGCCGAACAGCCCTGGAACCCCGATATGACTAAATTAAAATGCTACACGGGTGATCGACTTCAGCTTGAAAAAGACATGGTCAAATCCCTCTTTACAGATAGATTTGACAACGATGCATTAAAACGACTGCATTCAAAAGGCCAACTGATACTATGTAAAACTGCCCCGACACCAGCAGGAAAAACCAGATCGTCTCAGTCAGGCAGAAAAAGGGATACCAGGCGCAAAGAATAAGCTGATCGGATAAGTGGAATAATATTGCCGAGTTAGAAACAATATTGTTAACCCATTCAAACAGGAAAAGTTGTGTTGAAATAAGGCAACTTGATACACGGAGTATGAATATGAAAAAAAATAATCCCTTGTTCGGATATTCCCCGGCAATTCTGATTCTCTTACTGGCGGCCTGCTCAACAAACCAGCCCATGGCCTACGACCCTAACCACAGTGAAGCCTATAACATTGCCCATAATGAAGGTATTACACTGGGACGCATTGATGATATTCATGATGTTCCCTATGAAAAACTTGAAGAGGCGGCAAAAAATACTGGCCCGGATCATACAGGTACGGCACTGGGACTGGCCTCGGCTGCCGGTGATTTTTCCGGTCTGTCTACGCCACCACCAGGGTTTAGTGGTGCCATGAGTGGTGCGTTTTTCCTGCTTGGAGTTCTGCTGAACACACAGGCACCGAATCCTGCGTTATCCCCGGATTACATTGTGTATATGCCTGAGAGCAAGGCTGAAAATGCTGAACAGGCTGGCCTGTTGATGAAAAAAATGTTTGAGAAAGCCGTAAAGGATGTTTATCGCGAGGCGGGTTATTCATTGACTGAACACATTGAAAAATTCAAACCCACCTTTGCGGCTGAAGAAACCTATCGGGTGATAGAAGTAGGTAATAATGAATGCAGCGATGCCGCGTTGCGTGATTTTGTTAAACGTGAAGGCTGGAATACCAGGGTTACTT
>JALSUJ010000487.1 GCA_027071355.1 Gammaproteobacteria bacterium
GCTGGAGTGAAAGTATTTCTACTTTTTATTAAGGGAAAAAAAATAGCGTTAAGCGTTAAGTAAGAGCATAAATTTCTTCAGCCGTCTTGCAACAGGCGTTTCAGGTCTATAATGGCGGCGTTGGCACGTGAAATATACGATGCCATTACCAGGGAATGATTGGCGGTCATACCAAAACCGCTGCCATTGAGAATAATCGGACTGAAGACCGTTTGCTGAGTCGCTTCCAGTTCCCGAATGATCTGACGTAAACTAACCTGGGCATTTTTCTTTTTTAAGACGCTTTGAAAATCATATTCTATGGCTTTAAGTAAATGCACCAGTGCCCAGCTGGTGCCCCGTGCTTCATAGAAAACATCATCAATTTCCGTCCAGGGGGTTTTAACCATCAGTTTTTCAGGTTCATAAGTCGACTGCTGAGCCTGAGCATCACCTGCCAGATTGGTATTGATGCGCTCCTGACCGACACTGGCACTAAGTCTTTGTGATAAGCTGCCCAGCCTTTTTTCCACTACTTGCAGCCAGTCTGCAAGGTTATCTGCCCGAGCAAAAAACTGGGCATTTTGCTTTTTCACATCCAGCAGACGATTCAAATAATCATGCAGATATTTGATACCTTCACGATATTTGCTTTCTGATGAGGGCCAGAGCCATTTTGTGGAGTCATTATTAAAGGCAGGCTCAGCCATTGATAAAGCTTTATCCTCAGTAGAGGTGGACTGCGCCATACTGAAGTCATTTCTAAGTACTCTGACCACATCTCGCACCTGCACCAGGACACCGTATTCCCAGTTGGGCATATTATCCAGAAAAATACCCGGTGGTGTCACATCATTGCTGAGGTATCCACCTGGCTTATCAAGTAGCGTACTGGCAACCTGTATCACTGTTGCAGTGGTGGTTGCACCCACTGCTCTGGTAAAGTGGCTACCCTCACTGGCATTAATCTGCCTAATCATAGCTTCTGTCTGTTTATTTACATCAAACAGCTCCGGCTCCTGACTCCATATAAATGCCAGTACCAGCCAGACCACCAGTGCTGTACTGATCAATAAACCAGTTGACCAGATAATGCCCTTTTCTTTTAAGGTCTGGAGGTGGTAGAGCTTAATCAGCCGCACAAAGAATTGCTGGATAGTATCGAAAATGTCGAAGATGAAGTTAAGCATGGGGATGCGGGTGCCTGGGTTAAGGGTTATGAAGCGTTAAGCAAGAGCTTAAGTGTTCAGTGTTCAGTGTTCAGAAAGAGCATTGGTGTTAAAAAGTCCGGGCCTGTTTTTCCCCAGGCCTGGACTTGGGGTGGTATCAGGTTTTGTTGTAGATTTTGCTGCCGGTTTCTTTAAACTGGGCGGATTTTTCTGCCATGCCTTCTTCGATTGCAATAGTGATATCCATAATGCCCTGTTTGGCGGCATAGTCTCTGACATCCTGGGTGATTTTCATGGAACAGAAATTGGGACCGCACATGGAGCAGAAGTGGGCCACTTTATGCGCCTGTTTGGGCATGGTTTCGTCGTGATATTCGCGAGCACGTTCAGGATCCAGGCCCAGATTAAACTGATCTTCCCAGCGAAATTCAAAACGGGCTTTGGACATGGCATTATCACGCACCTGTGCCCCGGGAATGCCTTTGGCCAGATCCGCCGCATGGGCCGCCAGTTTGTAAGTAATAATACCATCACGAACATCTTCTTTATTAGGCAAACCAAGATGCTCCTTAGGCGTCACATAACACAGCATGGCGGTACCATACCAGCCAATTTGTGCTGCACCAATAGCGGAAGTAATATGATCATAACCAGGTGCAATATCAGTGGTCAGCGGACCAAGCGTATAAAACGGGGCTTCATTACAGGATTCAAGCTGAATATCCATATTTTCCTTAATCATATGCATGGGCACATGACCAGGACCTTCTATCATAGTCTGTACATCATGTTTCCAGGCAATCTGAGTCAGTTCACCCAAAGTACGTAATTCACCTAGTTGCGCTTCATCATTAGCATCCGCAATGGAACCGGGACGCAGACCATCTCCAAGAGAAAAAGCCACATCATAGGCTTTCATAATTTCACAAATATCTTCAAAATGGCTGTACAGGAAGCTTTCGGTATGGTGTGCCAGACACCACTTAGCCATAATAGAACCGCCGCGAGACACAATACCAGTCAGACGCTTAGCGGTCAGAGGAACATGTTGCAGACGAATACCGGCATGAATCGTAAAATAGTCGACTCCCTGCTCTGCCTGTTCAATCAGGGTATCGCGGAAAATTTCCCAGGTCAGATCTTCAGATTTACCATTAACCTTTTCCAATGCCTGGTAAATGGGCACGGTACCAATCGGCACAGGTGAATTTCGAATAATCCATTCGCGGGTTTCATGGATATTTTTACCGGTGGACAGGTCCATCAGAGTATCACCACCCCAGCGTGTGGACCAGACCATTTTTTCCACTTCTTCAGTAATGGAGGAGGTGACTGCAGAGTTACCAATATTGGTATTGACCTTAACCAGAAAGTTACGCCCGATGATCATCGGTTCAACTTCCGGGTGATTAATATTGGACGGAATAATTGCCCGTCCCAGCGCCACTTCCTGACGTACAAATTCTGCTGTTATTTCATCAGGAATACTGGCACCAAAGTCTTCACCGGGATGCTGCGGATGTTGTCTCATCAGTCCGGAAACACGCATTTCCTGCAGCTTGCAGTTTTCCCGTATGGCAATATACTCCATCTCCGGTGTGATAATACCCTGACGGGCATAATGCATCTGGGAGACATTTTTACCGCTTTTTGCCTTGCGCGGTGCCCGGATATGTTCAAAACGAAGATTAGCCAGTTGCGGATCACTCTGACGCTGCTGCCCATATTCCGAACTGGGTCCGGTCAACTGCTGTGTATCATCACGTTCCAGAATCCAGTTATCACGCACTGGGGGTAGCCCCTTAAGTAAATCAATCTGCGCATCGGGATCAGTATAAATACCTGAGGTATCGTACACAGGAATGGGTGGGTTTTTTTCTACACCTTCATTGGTCTCAGTATCCGCCTGCATAATTTCCCGCATAGGTACACGAATATCCGGACGACTGCCCTGAACATATATTTTTCGAGATCCTGAAAACGGGCAGGTAACTTCTTCAGATAATTGAGTGGTCTGACGGATAAAATCTTCTGGAATTGCGCTCATGCTGGTCCTTAACTGTGTTTCTAAAAAATAGCATGTGCCGGAGCCAGGCGTGCTGCAACAGCTTGCCTTCCTACGCCGGTACAAACCGGATCAGGTTCAAAGGGTATTTCTCGCCCAGCTACTTAAAGTAGCTGGGACCCCTGGCAGATAAAACCTAAAACAATCTCTGAAAGTAACGGATTTTTACTGGAAATTCAAGCACAATATCAAAGTTCAACAACCCCTGGCAGGGCGGGAGCATACTTTTAATAATTTTCATTTAGACGCAAATACCGTATCCATTGACCGACCTCCTTTCTAAAGACGCCGTGAATCCATCCATGGAGGCTTTTCGGCAGCATCCCTGCTGCCGAAACTTCATCAAGAAGGTCGGTCAATGGATACTTAGTGGCTATAAATGTAATACTTTTCTCATATTGAACATATTTTAACCAAAGTATGATCCGGCCCTGCAACCCCTGGAGACCTTTAATGAAAAAAATATCTATTGTACTGGTGCTGCTCCTTGGCATTTCAGCTTATCTGCAGAATCCTTCATTAACCTCACATTCAGTTGATTCTCAAGCGTCATCAAATAACCAGAGTGTCAGCAGGGCATTTAACAGCCATTTAAGTAATATCCAGGTTCTGGGTTCAGGTCAAGTCAGCCGTATTCTCAGAGATGATAATCAGGGCCGTCGACATCAGAAGTTTATTCTACACCTGCCTTCCGGCCAAAGTCTGTTAATTGCCCATAATATTGATTTAGCACCCAGAATCAAAGATCTGAAAAAAGGGGATAGTATTGAATTTTATGGTGAATATGAATGGAATTCAAAAGGTGGCATTGTACACTGGACCCATCATGACCCGTCTGGTCGCCATATTGACGGCTGGTTAAAACATAATAGCAGGATGTATCATTAGATAACTAAACGGATAGATTTTTAATAAAAGTGCAGACTTCGAGCCTGCACTTTTATTTTAACGGATGTTATAAAGCTTCCAGTTTTCTCATTCCTGCCGGCAGGAGTTTTAACTCAACCAGGGCGGTAATAAGTACCGCAAAGAAAGAAGCATCTTCGTAGAGCATCTGATAGTACTGGATTTTCATAGTCAGGGCACTGCCAAAGACAATGGAGATAAAGGCCAGAATCGATCCCAGAGCCAGTGTTGACACTCCGGTAATACCCTGTCCAATAGTACAACCCATAGCCAGTACACCACCGAAACCCATAAATATGGCACCTATCATGTGGGTAAAAAAGTCCTTGAAGTTAACAAACCATTCTATTCTGAAACTCTTACTGATTAATGCCCATAAAAAAGAGCCTAAAATAATACCCAGTACCGAAACAATACCAAAGGTCAGCAAAGCTGAATTTAATCCGGAACTGACATACCCCAAAGTCTGTCCCATCGGGTTAATAAAAGTAAAGGACTGTGGAGATAAAGTCATACCCTGTGCCGGCTTACCTTCTTCCGACTCACTGACCATGTCCCAGTTTTCATAGTATTGCACCATAGAATACTGCTCACCTTCATCTGGAATATCTACCTTAATGGAACCACTTAAATACCAGCCTGCTATAACAGCAAGACCAACCACAATACCTGCAATCCAGAATTCCGGGTTAGAACGAAAATGTTTACTTTTAACAATGTAAAACAGCAGCATTGCAGCCATTATGCCACCCACAATCAGGCGAGTGCCCACGGGATTGTCACTATTAATCAGTGAACCCAGATCCTGATTGCCGTCTAATGAAATAGCCAAAGGGCGGATCCAGTCGTAAAACAGGATAGAGAAAAGAGTCTGATCACTGCCTGGAAATGGATTGGTCATAAAATAGGCTATAACGGCAATAACGATAAAGACCATAATCGATTTAATATTACCGCCGCCGATACGGATCAGAGTTTTGTTTCCGCAACCGCTAGCCAGTGTCATGCCAATACCAAACATGAAACCACCCAGTATATTTTCTGCCCACACCAGCTGACTGCTGCGATAAGGAGGGAAACTGCTGTCGGCATTTACCAGGCCGTAGGATTCAAGCACCAACATACCGATAATAGCCACGGTTATTGCTAACAGCCATGAACGAAAACGACTATAGTCACCCATATTGACCATATCCGAAACGGCCCCCATAGTGCAGAAATTGGTTTTATTAACCACTGCCCCCAGTATCAGGGCGACAATAAAAACTCCCCATAATAGTGTCGACTGCGCAGCCGAAAATGATTCAAACAACATTGTGTAGTACCCTCTAGTTAATCTCAAAAACTAAAAATAAACATAAGAGAGAGCAAAAACAATGCCATTTCTATAAACCCTGTTAAAATGCCCTTAACAGAGCATTTAAGTATGTTATAACTATGCAATATGCATCCATTTATTGCACTTTACAATATGCTAAGCACGCCCCTACCTTTAAGATATCTTTTCCTCTATAATCTTAAAATAATCCTGGAACAGCATATAACAGGTTCAGCAAAGGTATAAATATGATTGAAATGAATTTTGAAACTGCACGCCATAATATGATTGAACAGCAGATCAGGCCCTGGAACGTTATTGATCCTGTCACCCTGGAAACGCTGGAGACCATTCCAAGAGAAAATTTTGTTGTAGATGAACTGAAAGAGTCTGCTTTTTCTGATGTTGAGCTACCCATTGGCCACAATCAGTATATGCTCGCGCCAAAAATAGAGGCCAAAATACTTCAGGCGGTACAAATTAAAGAAACTGATAATGTCCTGGAAATTGGTACTGGCAGTGGTTATTTAACAGCATTACTGGCTCACCTGGCGGATCAGGTCAATACCGTAGAAATTCATGCTGACTTAAGTGAACAGGCTCAGGCCCGGCTTAGAGCTGAGTCTATAGAAAATGTTAATTTCATTATTGCGGATGCGGCTAATGGCTATAGTGAGGCTGGCCCCTATGACGTTATTGTTATCAGCGGTTCCATGCCTGAACTGCCGGAGCGTTTTAAGCAGGATCTTAAAGTAGGAGGTCGCCTGTTTGCAGTAATCGGTAATGATCCGATTATGGAAGCAACGTTAATAACCCGTGTCTCCAATACTCAGTTTGCTGAAGAAACATTATTTGAAACCGAACTTCCTGCCCTGGAAAAGGTCTCTCTAAAAGAAGCTTTTGAATTCTAAATATAAAATAGCAGGCATGTATGCTCCAGATTAATCAACTGCGTAATAGTAACAGCCGGGAGGAAAACCCTGGTTTTGAACGCCCCCTGTCAC
>JALSUJ010000488.1 GCA_027071355.1 Gammaproteobacteria bacterium
CTGTAAAGGCGGGGGGGTTTATAATAACAGGTGTGCAATGAATATTTAATTTCTGACAAAGCCTGTATAAAATCACGAGGGTGTAAATAATTCTGTGTAACTGCCATGTTTAAATGTAATCCGTTAGCCTGTTTTCGAACTCAATGATAAACCTATTGAGCGCGGGTTTCCAATTATGTATTGGCATTGTCCACTTTTTTGATGCTTCTCGTATCGCCAGGTAAATGACTTTTTTAGCAGAGTCATCGGTTGGAAATAGTTTACGCCTCTTCGTTGCCTTTCTAATAACACTGTTGAGCGATTCAATCGCGTTGGTGGTGTAGATCGCTTTTCTAATATCGGGCGGGTAAATAAATATCGTGTTTAGGTTTTCCCAGTTGCTCCGCCAAGATTTACTTATCTGTGGATACTTGTCATCCCACTTCTCAGCAAACTGATCCAGAGCAAGCAACGCTTCATCTTCCGTTGCTGATTGATAAATTTTCTTTAAATCACTGGTGACCATCTTGTAGTCTTTCCAGGGCACGAACTTCATCGAGTTGCGTATCATGTGAACGATGCAAAGTTGTATCTGCGTTTGTGGAAAAACGGTATTGATGGCGTCAGGAAAGCCTTTTAAGCCATCGACGCAAGTGATGAGGATATCCTTTACACCACGGTTTTGGAGTTCGGTAAGCACGCTCAGCCAGAACTTGGCGCCTTCGTTTTCAGATAGCCACATGCCCAACAACTCTTTATGGCCTTCAAGATTAACGCCTAAGGCAAGGTAAATCGCTTTCTTGATAACTCGTTTGTCTTGTCTGATTTTAAGCACGATGCAATCCAGATAGACGATGGGGTATATCTCATCGAGTGAGCGTGATTGCCACTCAATGACTTCATCAATTACTGCATTAGTCACTTTAGAAACTAAGCCTGCAGAAATATCTGCGCCATAAAGCTCTTCAAATGTCGTTACGATTTCATGTGTCGACATGCCTTGCGCGTATAGAAATAGAATCTTATCGTCCATCAATGTGAAACGTCGTTGATTCTTTTTAACCAGTTCAGGTTCAAATGTGCCATCACGGTCACGTGGCGTGCTTAATTCAAACTGACCATCGTTGGTTTGAAGGGTTTTAGTACTGTAACCGTTACGGCTATTAGAAGCATTGCTTTTATCATGCTTTGCATAGCCTAAATGGTCATCAAGTTCCGCATTGAGGGCTGCTTCAACGGTTATCTTTGTCAGCATCTGGCTGAAATCATTTAAATCTTGTTGCGTTTTGATGTTCTTCGCGGCTGATTGTGCGAATGCTTTTAGTTCTTCAGTTTTCATCATGTCTATCCTACCTAGGTTGGGGTAATAATAGACAGTTACACAGTTTTATTTACAGCCTCAAAATCACCAGTACACCGACAGATCCATCCATTATTTCGGAATAGCAAATGACTATTGTTTTTGCTTTTAATGATTCCAGGAAATCAGACATATAAGGTAAAACGTTTTCATGATTATACTCGTCGAACGATTGCAGCATAATATCTATTGGTGATGGACCAACGCAGCCTTGAAGAAGTTTGAAATATAGTTCATCTTTACTGATGACATCATAATCATTTAAGTATTTATCTTCAATTTCCTTGTTTGAATATCCCAGCTGGATCAATATATTACCTTTCTTATGACGATAAATATTAATGCCAACCTTTCCCGATCCAGTCGTCCAGGGTGCGACTGACTTTTTGGAATATTTTATTAGTTTATCCAAATAATTAGTTTGTTCTTTCAACATTATGTTATGCTTACCTAAAATATAAAAAAAGAATATCCTGTAT
>JALSUJ010000489.1 GCA_027071355.1 Gammaproteobacteria bacterium
CATTCCCCTGTAGTTAAATTTTTTACAATAATGTCATATTAATTTCAGGATATTTATTATGTGCCTTGCCATTCCTTATGGTAAAGATGAACAAAACCATGAATCCCCTTTGTGGCATCGCATTCGTACAACCCCCTTATTTCTTATGGGCCTGGGCAGTATCCTGTTGCTGCTTTCGCTGGGTATTTTCTGGCTGAGCTTAATATCCGGCATCCTGAAGACTCAACACTTATCTGCTTCTGCTCAACTGATCAGTGCTTATCTGCTAGTTTCGGGAGTGGGTGGATTCTGGTTTTTTGCTCTGAGCATGCATTTTTATCCACGCTTAATGCGGAGCAGTCCCATTGAATACCTTTATTATGGCGGATACTTTTTTCTCTCAATGTATAACCTGGTGTTTTTTTATCTGGCCGTTTTTGCACCAGGAAGCAGCTTACTGATAAGCAGTATGCTCATTCAGCTACTCTTAATGCTGTTTGCATTCAGGCCGCTCTGGTGGGCGTTTTACTGGAGTAACACCCGCCACAGAAAGTGGGGCTATTTTGTGAATACGGTATTTATAGCACTGCTAGGCACACAGCTGGGATTTATTTTTGCCTGGTAAAAATAAAAAAAGGAAGTGAGCTTTTGCCTCACTTCCTTTTTAAACGGAACGATTACTGAGTCTGTTTATTACAGATCCTGCACTTAGTTCTGTCTGGGTACATAAGAGACCCAGCGAGCACCGTCTACAATTCTTTCTATGTGATTGGTATCGGTTACGGTAACGGTTTTATCACCATTTACGATAACACTGACGATGCCTTCGTCATTATTTGTAATTCTGGTACCATCTTCCAGATCACAACCCCAAACCTGTATTGAACGTTTCCTGCCTTTTCTAGCCATTTTCTTATTCCTAACCTTATCTTTATACTTGAGTGAATTACTTGGTTATTATAATAGGCATTTTATTGATCTATGTCAATAGAAATTTTGCTTATATTCTATTTCTACCCGCCCATAATCATACTTATGCAAAATACCTTCACATTGGGGACTGACCAATCATTTATTCTAATTACCCCCTTAAAGTATGCAAAGCTGTGTATAATAAGCATTTATTTATACAAAACTTCAAAAGGCTCCCATAAAATGGATGTAACAAAGCAGGATTCTTCTTTAAGAAAAATAATTTCTAAAGATATGACTGATATTATAATCCGGCTGGCACTGGTAGCTTTTCTGGTAATTGCCAGCCTGAAAATTTTTACGCCCTTTCTGGGGCTGATGTTATGGGCATTAATTCTTGCTATTACCCTGTTCCCTATGCATCAAAAACTGGCCTCTAAGCTAGGCAGAATGATGTCAGCCGGATTACTGGGGCTGTTTATTGGAGCCGTCTTTTTATCTCTGGCCTATGTCATCTTTATGACCTGGGTTGATGATGGTGTAACAGCAATGCTGGCACAGGAAAACCAGTCCAGCACTGAGTAAACCAGCTATGTTCTCATTGAATTACCTTAATATCCGCCGCCTGATACTGCTACTCCTACTGTCCTCCCTGACGGCCTGCACCATTCTCGGGCCGGACTATAAAGAACCGGATATTAACTGGCTCAAAGACTGGCAGCCCGGCAGTTACCAGCCGGATCAACAGAGCAAAACCCAACTTGATTTACAGTTCTGGTGGCAGATATTTAATGATCCAGTTTTAAACCGTTTACTTGAGACCGCCAGAAAAGAAAACCTCTCTTTAAAAATTGCCGGCTTGAGGATCTTTGAAAGCCGGGCTTTGTTGAGTATTGCCCAAAGCACCCTGTATCCTAAGTT
>JALSUJ010000490.1 GCA_027071355.1 Gammaproteobacteria bacterium
CATTGCCGCCAGACTGGTGGATTTACCGGAACCGGTTGCTCCGACCACCATAATAAGCCCATTTTTGTGAGCCACCAGATCATTTAAAATAGGCGGCAGATTAATATCAGAAACTTTTGGGATATCAGTTTTAATATGGCGGATAACCAGTGCAATATCTCCGCGCTGGCGAAAGGCATTGGCTCTAAAACGACCAATATCCTGAATAGAAATAGCAAAGTTTAATTCCAGTGTTTCATGAAATTCCTGCAGTTTTTCCTCATCCACGAGATTGGTCAGGATGGCGTGAATTTGTTCGGAAGTAAGTTTCTGTTTACTGACGGGGCGTAGTTTGCCCATGACTTTCATTGAGACATTGGCATGAGTGCTAAAAAACAGGTCGGATGCTTCTTCATCAACCATTAACTGGAGAAATTTGCTTATGTCCATAAACGATACCTTAAAGCTGATGTGATGTTATTAGATTCAGTAAAAAATATTATAGCAATAAAGCGTATTAAAGATAGCTAAGAAGGGAAAAGCTGTGAAGTAGTTAGGAATTGTACACAGACATAATGGCTTTCAGTTCCTGTAAAACAAGGTGCTGTTCTTCGGGATTCAGCTCTGCGGTGATGCTGGTGGTCTGATTATTTTCCATTGCCTTAATCGTAGCATTAACAGAATCACAGCCGCTTTGGCAAAGGATTTCAAGATATTGAGCGAGTTTTTGATGATCCATAAACTTTTAAATCATAGTTTATATCCGGTATATTTAATCAGCCGGATAAGGTGAAAGTGGTTATATATTATACACAATTAGTATTTACTTGAAAACTGATGTATTCATAAATGAAAACCACTTATTTAATTCACTGATTTTATGTGTAATACTTTACGTCGTTAGTGTTGATATAAAAAGGTCCATTTATGAAATACGCGATTTTAGTCCTAGGTTTGTGCACAACGCTGTTTTTTTCAGGAGTAATGTCAGCTTATGGCACGGAGGATGATAGCTCTGATAATGTTATCAAATATCGTCAATATGTTATGACCGCCATGTCCAATCACTTTAAAGCGCTTAAATACCTGGTTACTGGCCGGATCACCCAGCCTGAGCAATGGTTACCCCATGCCCGCTCCATAGTGGATATGGCCAATATGATTGAAAGTGCTTTTCCACCAGAGTCAGATTTTGGTGATACTGACGCCAAAGAGGAAATCTGGGAAAATAAAGGCGATTTTAATCAGAAAGCCTTGAAGCTTATCAAAGCCAGTGAGGCCATGGTCAGGCTTATTGAAGCTAATGAACGTGATAAGGCTTTAGAACAGTTTAAGGCGATTGGCAATACCTGTAAAGCTTGTCATAAGAAGTATCGTGAACTATAAGTTAATAACTGCCAATATAATTCAATTCGTTCAGGAGAATGATGCCCATGCAAAAAGCCCTGCTTATCGACCCGGACAAATGTACCGGTTGTCTTCAATGTGAACTTGCCTGTTCTTATGAGCATGAAGGTGTTTTTAATCCTTCCAAATCGCGGATCAGAGTCTTTACTTTTCATCAGGAAGGTCGTTTTGTCCCTTATACCTGTACCCAGTGTTCAGAAGCATGGTGTCAGCAGGCCTGTCCGGTTGACGCCATTACTCTTAATGCTGATACTGGTGCTAAAGAAGTCAGTGACAGTGCCTGCGTAGGCTGTAAAGTCTGTACCATTGCCTGTCCTTTTGGTACCGTGAATTACAATCAGGTGACCGGCAAGGTGATTAAATGTGACTTATGCGGCGGTGATCCTAAATGCGTGTCTGCCTGCCCGACCCAGGCTATCGTTTATGTGGATGCGGATCAAACCGGTTATGAAAAAATGCGTCAATGGGCTAAAGAAACGGATAATAATCCCGCAGCATCTGCCTGAATACACAGATTTTTATCATATTAGAACATTTTAAATTTTTTAAAGCAGGTCTGAATTAGAACAGCCTGCTTTACAGATAGGAGAACCTCAATGTCCTGGACTGGAAAAATCCTTCGTGTAAACCTGACAGAAGGCACGGTAGCAGCAGAACCTCTTAATATGCAATGGGCACAGCAATATCTTGGACAGCGTGGACTGGCCAGTAAATATCTGCTGGAAGAAACCGATCCAAAATGTGATCCTTTAGGGCCTGATAATAAAATGATTATGGCCACCGGACCCTTAACCGGTACTATGGCCGCCACCGGCGGACGCTATTCTGTGGTAACCAAAAGCCCTCTGACTAACTGTATTGCCTGCTCTAATTCGGGTGGATTTATTGGCGCAGAAATGAAACATGCAGGCTGGGATATGATTATTTTTGAAGGCTGTTCCCCCACGCCGGTTTACCTCTATATAGAAAATGATCAGGCTGAGCTGGTGGATGCTTCTGAAATCTGGGGTACCTCGGTCTGGCATACGGATGAATGGCTGCATAATAAATATCAGGATCCCTTACTGAGAATATCCGCAGTCGGTCGTTCTGCCGAATCCGGCTGTCTGTATGCTGCTATTATTAATGATTTACATCGTGCGGCAGGTCGCTCCGGTGTGGGTACTGTAATGGCATCTAAAAATTTAAAAGCAGTGGCCGTACGCGGTACTCTGGGTGTGGGCAATATTAAACAGCCTGAACGTTTTATGCAGGTGGTCAATGAAAATAAGGCTATCTTAGCGGCTAACCCGGTTACCGGTCAGGGGCTGCCTGCCTATGGTACACAGGTCTTAATGAATGTTATTAATGAAATTGGAGCTTTACCGGCTAAAAATATGCAGGAAGTGCAATTTGATGGTGCCCATGATATATCTGGTGAAGCCATGCATGAGCCGCGTAAAAGTGACGGTAAACCCAATCTGACAACTAATGCAGCCTGTTTTGGCTGTACTATTGCCTGCGGACGTATTTCAACCATTGCTCAGGGACATTTTACCGTAGAGAACAAGGCAAAATACTGGGGTAATTCGGGTGGGCTGGAATATGAAGCGGCATGGGCACTGGGGGCAGATACAGAGATTAATGATCTGGATGCACTGACTTATGCCAATTTCTTATGTAATGAAGATGGTTATGATCCGATTACTTTTGGCTCAACAGTGGCTGCAGCTATGGAACTGTATGAAATGGGGGTTATTACTGATGCACAAACCGGTGGCGTGGCCTTTAATTTTGGTTCTGCCGAAGCACTGGCTAAAGCTGCAGAATGGGTCGCAACTGGTGAAGGTTTTGGTAAAGACCTGGCTCTGGGTTCAAAACGCCTGTGTGAGAAATACGGTCATCCGGAATTATCCATGACCGTAAAAGGTCAGGAATTTCCGGCTTATGATCCACGGGGTATCCAGGGAATTGGTTTAAACTACGCTACCTCCAATCGAGGAGCCTGCCATGTCCGGGGTTATACCATAGCTTCGGAAGTATTAGGTGTTCCGGTTAAAACTGATCCGCTGGTATCTGAAGGCAAGCCGGATCTGGTTAAGGCGTTTCAGGATGCGACTGCCGCAGTGGATTCCAGTGGTTTATGTCTGTTTACCACCTTTGCCTGGGATATGACTAATATTGCTCCGCAGATTGATGCAGCCTGTGAAGGTGAGTGGACCGCGGAAAAGCTGGTAGAACTTGGAGAGCGGGTGTGGAATATGGAACGTCAGTATAATATGCAGGCAGGTATTACCCGTGCGGATGATACCTTACCTGAGCGTCTGAAGAGTGAAGAAGGTGCAGCCAGAACCGGTCCGGCTAAGGGCAAATTTTCAGAAGTGGAAAAAATGCTGCCTGAGTATTATGAAAAGCGCGGCTGGAATGAGGACGGAGCACCTACCGATGAGACATTGAATCGTTTAGGTCTGTAAGTTTCATAAATATTTCAGGAAAAAAACAGATGCAATATATTGTTGCTGGAGCAGGCCCTGCGGGAGTTGTGGCCTGTGAAACGATTCGTAAGCTGGATAAAGAATCAGCTATAACATTAATAGGTGCTGAGCCTGAACCACCTTATTCCAGAATGGCTATTCCCTACCTGTTAAGTGAAAAAATAGCAGAGCAGGGGACTTTTTTACGAAAGACGGCTGGTTATTATGAGCAGTTGAATATTAAACTGGTGCATAATCGTGTCACGGGATTAAATGCTGCTGATAATTCCCTGCAGCTGGATAATGGTGAGCAACTGAAATATGACCGTTTGCTGCTGGCGACCGGAGCCACACCGATAAATCCCCCTATACCCGGAGTGGATCTGGAAGGGGTCAGACATTGCTGGACTCTGAAGGATGCCAGGGAAATTGCAGCAAGGGCTAAGACAGGTTCCTCTGTGGTTTTAATGGGGGCTGGTTTCATTGGCTGTATTATTCTTGAATCACTGGTTAAACGAGGTGTTAAGCTGACCGTGGTTGAACGGGGTGATCGAATGGTGCCGCGTATGATGGATGATACTGCCGGGAACATGCTTAAAGAGTGGTGTGAGGATAAGGGGGTTCGTGTTCTGACCAGCCATAGTGTGACAGCTATTGAAAAAAGTGATCCTTTATCTGTAATTCTGGATTCGGGAGAGCGGCTGCATGCCGATCTGGTCATATCAGCTACCGGTGTTCGGTCCAATATTGATTTTCTACAGCAGTCTGAGCTGGAAACGGATCAGGGCATTCTGGTGAACTCCTTTTTACAAACCAGTCATCCTGCAGTGTATGCTGCAGGAGATGCGGCTCAGGGAAGGGATTTTTCTACTGGAGAATTTACTGTTCAGGCTATCCAGCCAACTGCAGTTGAGCATGGCCGTATTGCTGCTGTTAATATGGTGCAGAATAATTGCCTGACCCACCAGGGTAGTTTGAATATGAATGTTCTGGATACCCTTGGGCTGATTTCTTCTTCTTTTGGACAATGGATGGGGGTTGATGGCGGTGATGCCGTCTGTTTTGTGGACAAGACGCGTTATAAATATCTTAATCTGCAATTTAAGGATGATGTGCTGGTGGGGATCAGCAGTCTGGGGCATACCGAAAATATTGGTGTGGCCAGAGGACTCATTCGTGGCCAGCTGGCACTGGGTAAATGGAAACAGCGTCTGCAGAAAAATCCTGAACGTCTGATGGAAGCATGGCTGGCCTGTTCTATGGGTATCGCATGATTTTTCAGAATAAAATCCTGTTGAGGAAATCATGAAAATAACCTTGAAGTGTTTTGCATTTCTGGCTAGACATCTGCCCGCTCATGCCAAAAAAAATGCCGCAGAAGTTGAATTACAGGAAGGTACCAGCGTCAATAATGTGATTGATATGTTTCAAATTGATCGTGAGGATGCTTACCTGGTGATTTTAAACGGGGTTTTTGTCTGTTCTGAAGATCGTGACAGCACGCTGTTAAAAGAAGGGGATACCCTGGCCCTCTGGCCTGAGGTGGCAGGCGGTTAGTTGTTTATTGTCAGCGTTCCTGCTGAGTATAATGATCCTGAATATATTGTGTCATTGCGTTATTATCCAGTGGTCTGGAATAATAAAAACCCTGCATAAAATAACAGCCGTTTTCCAGTAGAAATTTTTCCTGTTCTGTGGTTTCAATACCTTCTGCCAGAACATCCAGTCCCAGGGAATGAGATAAGGCGATTATTGTGCGCGTCAGGTCAGTATCTTTATCCGGCAGGTTGATAATAAAGGAGCGATCAATTTTCAGTTTATCAACCGGGAGTTTCTGGAGATAAGATAATGATGAATAACCGGTTCCAAAATCATCAATAGCAATTTCAATACCGAGTTTTCGAATGTTTTTGAGTATTGAAATAGACAGATTTACGTCTTTCATAATCAGACTTTCTGTGACCTCCAGTTTTAGCCATCGGGGATTAAATTTAAGTTCACTTAATATGGCTTTTAGATTATTGAGATAGTTGCTGTCTTCCAGCAGCTTAATCGATAAATTTAAGGATAATCGGCCAATATCATTACCCAGGGATTGCCATTGTATAAAATCCTGCATGGCTGTTTGCATAACATAAAAATCAATGGTATTAATCAGCCCATGTTCTTCGGCAGGGTGAATAAAGTTCTTAGGAGAAATAAGCCCCCTGTCAGGATGTTGCCATCTTACCAGAGCTTCCATACCAATAATCTGATGATTTCTGGCATCAAGCTGAGGCTGATAAAATACTTTGAATTCATTGCGTGCTATAGCTTCTTTAAGTTCGGTTAAGAGCAATAACTTATTATTAGTTATTTCTGTCAGTTGCGGATCGTAAAAATGCATACAGCCTTTGCCTGATGCCTTGGCTTTATGTAATGCAGAATCAACATTCTGAATTAGAGTATTGGCTTCCTCAGCATCCTTTGGAAACCGGGCAATTCCCAGAGCAATAGTAATAAAGAGTTTCTGCCGGTTAATAACGAATTCACCGGCAATGGTCTGCTGGATTTCATTACTCAG
>JALSUJ010000491.1 GCA_027071355.1 Gammaproteobacteria bacterium
AGATATGACCGCATCATGAGAATAAAATATTTTTTCCCTCTGGCACTGATTATAGCCGCATCCGTATTATCTTTTAGCACCGCTCAGGCATTGCCGACTTATGACAGCCAGGGTAAGGAACTCCCTAGTCTGGCACCTATGCTGGAAAAAATTACTCCGGCAGTCGTCAATATTGCAACTCAGGGCCAGTACCAGGGCAACAGCCAGTTACCGGAATTTCTTAATGACCCGCTTCTGCGACGTCTCTTTAAATTTGATATCCCTGAACATCGCCAGCTTCCTCAGTCTCTTGCACTGGGTTCTGGTGTTATTGTCAATGCCCAAAAAGGTTATGTACTGACTAATAATCATGTTATTGATAATGCCAGTAAAATTGTTGTCACTCTTAAGGACGGTCGTAAGAAAGTGGCCGAATTAATTGGCACTGACCCCCAAACTGATATTGCCCTGTTAAAAATAGAAGCAGATAATTTAACCGCCATCCGTCTATCTGATTCTGATACCTTGCGCGTTGGTGATTTTGCGCTGGCAATTGGTCATCCCTTTGGCCTGGATCAAACCGTTACCTCCGGTATTATCAGTGGTCTTGGCCGCAGTGGTCTGGGTATTGAAGGTTATGAAGATTTTATCCAGACAGATGCCTCAATTAACCCTGGCAACTCGGGAGGTGCATTAGTCAATTTACATGGTGAGCTAATGGGAATTAATACCGCTATATTCTCCAAAAGCGGTGGTAATATAGGTATTGGCTTTGCTATTCCGGTTAATATGGCCCGCTCGGTAATGGAGCAACTTATCCAGCATGGCAGTGTTCAACGTGGTGTACTGGGTGTTCAAATACAGGATTTAACCCCGGAACTGGCCACTGCCTTTGGGGTCAAGGAAACCCATGGAGCCATTGTTGCCCAGGTTATCCCTGACTCAGCAGCTAGTAAAGCCGGTGTTAAATCAGGTGACATTATTATTGCTGTTAATAATCGTCCAGTAAATAATTCTACCAGACTGCGCAACTATATTGGCCTGAAACGCCCGGGTGACAAAGCAAAGCTGAAAGTCCTGCGTGGCAACAAAACCCTGGAAATAAAAACCATTATTGGTGGTAAAAATGAAACTTCCAGCAATCCCCAGAAGCTGGAAAACTCATTGGGTTTTAATGGTAGTAAACTCCACCCGTCTTTATCCGGTGCGATGTTTGGTAATACCCCCACCGGTCATGGTGTTGAAGTATTAACCATTAAACCTCAATCTCCCGCCTGGCAGTCCGGACTGCGTAAAGATGATCGTATTATTGCTATCAACCGCTATCGTATTGACAATATCAATGACTTAAAAGAGCTCAGCCGTCAAAAAAGCAACCAGGCCATTGCTCTGAATATTCTTCGCGGTAACTCTGCCTTATTTCTGGTATTGCAGTGATCTCTGTTAACGAGTGTCCATCCATAAATAGACGAATAAATTCGCCAGGTAATTATTTCTTTTTAACTTGCTGAATTGCGTATTGCCTTAGAGCCGAGCTAATGTCCCTGGCCAGGGCGGCCTTTTTAAAGGCATTTTGTTCGTCCATATATTCACCATTACTTCGATAAGCCAGAGCAATACCAACCCATAAAGCACCTTTCTGGGGAGCCATTTTAAGAGCTTTCTGATAAAACACAATCGCATCATCATAACGCTGTTGCCGCTGATATAAATTAGCCAGTAATGAATAATAATCAATATCTGGTGATATAGTCTTCAGCTCTTTTTCCAGCAGCAAAATAGCCGCCTGCATATCCGTTGTCATTAATGTACGGGCCTGCAGC
>JALSUJ010000492.1 GCA_027071355.1 Gammaproteobacteria bacterium
CCCCATAAATACAGGTACTACTGGCTGAGACTTTTATGGAGTTCAAATTTTGCTGAATAGTTACTTATTAAATATATAATTTTTCATATTTTATCAGATTAATAACACTATCAGGCATTAAATAACGCACAGATTGATTATTTTTTAATCGATTACGAATATCAGTGGCTGAAATCGCCAGTTGAGTGACTGCTTGAAGACTGATTTTACCGCATAATAAAGCATTAATAGCTCCTGTGTCTGCCTTATTGCTCTGATAAAATTGCCGCACTTCCTCCGGCCAGTTCTGCTGATGTTCAAAGTCGGTATCCGGTCTCTGGCTGACAATAATGTGCGCATAATCCAGTAATTCCTGCCAGTGATACCATTGATTGATGCCCATAAAAGCATCCATGCCCAGCAGCAGGCATAAGGGCTGCTGTGGAAAATCCAGACGCAGACTTTTCAGGGTATCGACCATATAGGAAGGGCCGCCGCGTTGAAGTTCACGTTTGTCCAGCACAAATAAGGGTTCTGATGCAATGGCCAGAGCGACCATTTGTTGACGTAATCTGGCAGAAGTTGCCGGTCGATCCCGGTGAGGCGGTAATAAGGCTGGAATAAAACGAACTTCTCGCATATTAAAACGCTCGCATAATTCCAGATTAGGTCTTAAATGCCCATAATGGATCGGGTCAAACGTCCCGCCATAAATTCCTATGGGCATTAAAGTCGAAGAATTATCAGGCGCAGCCATTACTGACGAATATGACCGTCACCCAGGACAATGTATTTCTGCGAAGTCAGCCCCTCCAGACCCACAGGACCACGAGCATGGATCTTGTCGGTACTAATACCGATTTCAGCTCCCAGACCATATTCAAAGCCATCGGCAAAACGGGTGGAAGCGTTGACCATAACTGAACTGGAATCCACTTCTGCCAGGAAACGCCGGGCCCGACTATAGTCCTCGGTAATAATAGATTCGGTATGCCCGGAGCTGTGCTGAAAAATATGTTCCATAGCATCATCAATCCCATCCACGATACGAATGGAAAGAATCGGTGCCAGATATTCTGTATCCCAGTCTTCAGCCGTTGCAGGCACGGTATTAACCACGCCCTCTAACACCAATGCACTGCGTTCACAACAACGCAGTTCCACCCCTTCCTGCTGATATTTTTCAGCCAGTTCAGGCAGAATATCAGTGGCAACCGCTGTGTCCACCAGCAATGTTTCCATGGCATTACACACACCATAGCGATGAGTTTTAGCATTATAGGCCACCGCTATGGCTTTTTTATGATCCGCTCTGCCGTCAATATAAACATGACAGATACCGTTTAGATGTTTGATCACTGGCACCCTGGCATTACCGCTGATACGTGCAATTAAGCCCTTGCCGCCACGAGGTACAATCACATCAACATATTCCTGCATGGTGATCAGCTCGCCCACAGCATCCCGATCGGTTGTTTCAATGACCTGCACCACATCTTCAGGCAGACTGGCTTCTTTCAGACCCTGTTTAATACATTGTGCAATTGCCTGATTGGAATGTATGGCTTCTGAACCGCCGCGTAAAATAGCTGCATTGCCGGACTTCATACATAAAGCCGCCGCATCTGCCGTTACATTGGGGCGGGATTCATAAATAATCCCGATCACACCTAAAGGCACGCGCATTTTACCAATCTGCAGAGCTGATGGCTGATAATGCATATCGGATATCTCACCCACGGGATCAGGTAATGCCGCAATCTGACGCAAACCTTCTGCCATTCCTTCAACACGCTCTTTATTTAAAGCCAGCCGATCCAGCAGGGCGTCATCCAGACCACGCTCCTTTCCGGCTTCCAGATCTTTGTTATTTTCTGCTAATAAGATATCCATTGAAGATTCCAGTAAATCAGCAATGGCATTTAAAGCCGCATTTTTCTGCTTACTATTAGCACGAGCCAGAACCCGTGATGCCTGTCGTGCCTGCTGTCCCAGTCGGGTCATATATTGTTTAATATCCATTAGCGCTTCCATTGTATGCTGTATATGTTGTCAGAATAATAAATCTGGAATAACTACTGATTTTCCAGCTTAAAAGCTTGTTGTGCAATTTGCGCCAGTACCAGCTGCATTTTGTCCCAGGGATCACCGGGCAATGCCCCTTTAACCATTTTATCCAGTTCCAGCAGTTGTTCAAGTAAATGCTGCCAGTGCTCCGGCCGGGTAGAACTAACTGTCCGGGAAATCAGCGCTTTACGTTTAGGAAACAGATAAAACGCCTTCATGGCAGACTGCAGATCCTGCGCCTGCATAATGGCAGTCATTTTTGCCAGCATACGCACTTCTTTGGCTACCAGAGTCATCAATAATACCATTGAGTCACCCTCACCCTGAAGACCATGCAGTATTTTTAAAGCACGTTTCAAATCTCTGGATAAGGCACAGTCAAATAAATCAAATACATTATAACGGGCACTGTCAAAAACTGCCTCAAAAACCTGTTCAGTCGTCAGCTCAAGCATTTGTTCCCGGACCGGGTAAAGCAGACTTAACTTTTCAATTTCCTGATCAGCTGCCAGTAAATTACCCTCAATCCGATCGGCTATTAACTGTATGGCATCACTCTGCAGGGACAGGCCTTTGTTGCGCAGGCGCTGGTTTAACCATTGATTAAGCTGCATGCCGGATATTGACCAGACATGGACTATGCCAGCCACCTTATCCAGAGCTTTATACCATTTACTTTTTTTAGTAGCCGCTTCCACTTTCCCGGCCACAATTAGTAATATCACATCCTGCGGCAGATGCTCACAATATTCGATTAAGGCAGCGCCCTTATCAGAGGGTTTACCTGTGGGCAAATGCAGTTCTACCAGACGTTGAGAGGCAAACAGTGACAGCTCACTGGCAATGGCCGCCAGACTATCCCAGTCAAAACTGGCATCAGCAGTATAAACTTCCCGCTCAGTATAACCAAAATACCTGGCCGCCTTACGCAGCATATCCACTGATTCTCGATGCTGCAGAGGTTCATCACCCGCTACCATATAGACAGGCAGTTGCTGATTTTTCAGGTGGTTGCGCAGTTGATCCACTTTAATTTGCAAAATACCCGTCCAGAATTATTTTTCTGCAATGGCCTTCATACGGCGTAAAATCTGTAATACGGCCGCCTGATTCATTTCCCGGCGGATAATATCTTCTTCATTGCCTGAGCCCAGAACATTGCTGGTATTATTGCGGAATGTTCGAATAATACTGACCGTTTGCTGATCCCCCATTTGTTTTCCGGTACTGTCCTGCACGACAAAAGCGACATTTAACTGCAGTTCATATTCCCTGATCTGCTTACCCGCTACATTTAATGCCCGGCGCTGTACACCACGAGATAATAAGGTGACTACTGATGAGGCCGACTGGGCTGTGGGTTCCATTTTAGTGCCCACACTTTCCAGAGCAGCTTTAAGTGGTTTACTGATATCTGTATGGCCGTTATCCACCAGATAGACTCTTTGATACAGTGAAGGTAATACCAGATCGCCACGTAAATGGAAACCACAACCGCTGATAAGCAGTACCAGCAGCAGAACTGGCAGCAAAAAAAAGCGCTGTGTTTTTGTTATCTGTAATTGTGTCATTTTTTCCTGTTTCCTGGTTTGCGTATTAGCTGGCAACAATATTAACTAATTTATTGGGTACCACAATTACTTTACGTATTGTTTTACCCTCAATATTTCGTATAGCTCCTGCCGTTGCCAGAGCCAGTTTTTCAATCGTGTCCTTATCTGCATCACTGGCAACTTCCAGTTTATCCCGTAGTTTACCATTAACCTGAACCACATATTGCACAGAGTCTTCCACCAGAGCCGATTCGTCTACCTGAGGCCAGAGTTCTTCGATTATAGCGTTTTTATGGCCCAGTTCCTGCCACAATTTATGGGTAAGATGTGGAATAACAGGCGATAACATTAATAATACACTTTCCAGCACATTCTGCTTTAAGGCGCGACCCTGTTCAGAGCGTTCCAGTTGAGCAGACATTTTTTCCATCATATTCAGTAATTCGCGCACCTTGGCAATGGCGGTATTAAAGGTATGTCTGCGGCCGATATCATCACTGACCGAAGCTATGGTCTGGTGCTGTTTGTGACGTAGCTTTTTAGCCTCTGAATCCAGTAATTCCGGTTTCAGTTCCTCTGCCAGGCCACCGTCAATATGTTCATAAACTGTACGCCAGAGCCGTTTCAGAAATTTATACTGGCCTTCTACACCACTATCTGACCATTCCAGAGATTGTTCCGGCGGCGCAGCATACATCATAAACAGTCTTGCTGTGTCGGCTCCGTATTTTTGAATAATACCCTGAGGATCCACCGTATTACCCTTGGACTTGGACATTTTTGCCCCGTCTTTGAGCACCATACCCTGAGTCAGTAGATTTTTAAAGGGTTCATCCCCTTTAACCAGCCCCTCATCACGCATTAGTTTATGATAAAAACGGGAATATAATAAATGCAAAATAGCATGTTCAATACCACCAATATACTGATCCACCGGTGACCAGTAATTAACCCGCTCATCCAGCATAGCCTTTTCATTATCCGCACAGCAATAACGGGCATAATACCAGGAGGATTCCATAAAAGTATCAAAGGTATCCGTTTCACGTTCTGCCTCTGCGCCGCATTGGGGGCATTGGCACTGATAAAATTCCGGTATTTTTTTAAGCGGCGAACCGGCACCGGTGATCACCACATCTTCCGGCAGTATAACCGGTAAATCAGCTTCAGGTACCGGTACTGAACCACAGGAAGGGCAATTTATAATCGGGATCGGCGTGCCCCAGTATCGCTGGCGAGAAACACCCCAGTCACGCAGACGATATTGAATCCGTTTTTTGCCCCGGCCGGATTGCTCCAGAGCCTCTGTAATCTTACCCATAGCCTCGACAGAGCTTAAACCATCAAATGGTGCCGAATTGACCAGCAGCCCTTTTTCAGTGAAGGCTTTTTTGTCCAGCTCAATATCTGAACCGTCTGCCGGAGCGATTACCTGCTTAATGGGCAGATCATACTTTACGGCAAATTCATAATCACGCTGATCATGTGCCGGTACGGACATAACAGCCCCTTCACCATAGCCCATTAACACAAAATTGGCGCTATAAACCGGTATCTTTTCACCGCTAACAGGATGGATGGCCTGCAGACCAATATCCATACCTTTCTTTTCCATGGTTTCCATATCCGCCTCAGCGGTCGACATCACTTTGGCTTCCTCAATAAAGGCCTGCAGTTGAGGATTGTTTTCAGACATTTTCAGACACAGCGGATGTTCTGCGGCCACGGCGACATAGCTGACTCCCATTAAGGTATCAGGACGGGTGGTAAACACTTTAATCTGCTCGTCTGAATCAGCCACACCAAAACTGATTTCAGCTCCTTCTGAACGACCTATCCAGTTTTTCTGCATGGTGCGAACCTGTTCAGGCCAGCCATCCAGTTGATCCAGATCGTTTAATAGTTCTTCGGCATAGTCGGTAATTTTTAAAAACCACTGCGGAATTTCCTTACGCTCCACCAGCGCATCAGAACGCCAGCCTCGTCCGTCAATCACCTGCTCATTAGCCAGTACTGTCTGATCCACCGGATCCCAGTTTACAATGGCATTTTTCTTATACACAATGCCTTTTTTAAACAGCCGGGTAAACAGCCATTGTTCCCAGCGATAATAATCCGGATCACAGGTTTTGACTTCCCTGTCCCAGTCATAACCAAAACCCAGACGTTTTAGCTGACCGCGCATATAATCAATATTCTGATGGGTCCATTTACCCGGTGCCACTTTATTTTTCATGGCGGCATTTTCTGCCGGCAGACCAAATGCATCCCAGCCCATGGGCTGTAAAACATTTTTACCCTGCATACGCATAAAACGGGACAGCACATCCCCAATGGAATAATTGCGCACATGCCCCATATGTAATTGCCCGCTGGGATAGGGAAACATGGAAAGACAGTAGTATTTTTCTCTAGTGTCGTCTTCAACGACATTAAAACTACGATTTTCTTCCCAATAGCGCTGTGCTTCAAGCTCGATCTGCTCTGGATTATACGCCTGACTCATTGATAGTAATTCCTGATCTGGTCATAGTAGTTAAAACAACAGATTGTAACATTTTCCTGTAAAAATCAGTAGTTACATTCGTATAATATTGGTTTAACGGTAAACACATCAATTTCAGAAGTTACCCGGCAACTTATTTTCAGTAGCTAGCAACAGGATGCTTAAGCAAAGAATTTACAAGCGAATTTACAAGCCACCCACGAATTTACAAGCCACCCACTAAATACACTCTAAATTAGACACCGAAAATAAAATATCCAAATT
>JALSUJ010000493.1 GCA_027071355.1 Gammaproteobacteria bacterium
TGCAAAGTGAATTAAATTCTCGCCAGATGGTTTTCAGATCTTTTTGTTGAAGAACAATCATATACTGCCAGTTTTTCGTAAATATTCGGTCACCCCATATCCAATAAGTTCAGGCGTTTAATAATGAGCGAAAATGTTTAGTCAAAGGATAAACCAGTAAGTCTTTGATTGGAACACTCTGTTTTCCAGATGGCCCCAATTTTCCGCGTCCTTTAGTTTGCCCCAATAATTCCCAATTAGCCGCTTTATAGCATGTTCCCTCAAAGCGTGGCTTTTCTACAAAAGTCTCTAATAAAACGGGATGATAGCCATATTGCTCATGCCAGTGCTCAGGAAGGATCTTGCTTATTCTTGATAATATCATTGATGCCAGGTTATGAGACTTTATCCATGGCAATATTAGGAATCGAGCATTATTCACAATGAGGTGAAGATTTTTTTTACGTTGCTCATGAGTCCATCCAATATACTGGTCACGAGGTGCCGTTTGCCAGGCAGCAGCCCCAAACCCTAGCAAGGCAATGATGTTATCCTGAGAATAAACAATGTATCTGAGCTGTGCTCCCGGGAGTAATTTATGCCCCAGATAATGATAACGATGTATATACTCATTCCACAGGCGTGATTGAGTTTTATTCACCACCCGCTCAAACTTCAGAGGCCGTAGCTGACCTGCACCCTCTTCAATGGTGTCTTTGGGATCGCTTTGTTTGGTCAGGTGAACGGATGGATCGGGGCGTTTACACCGAGGTTCAGGCAATTGGAGCAGACCATCTTCCTGCATACGTAACATAGCCACTCGTGCTGACATATCCTTAAGTCCACCATCGGGTTTCAACCAGTTTAGAATCTGACAGGTTAAACGTGATAACTCCGCTCGACTACGAGTTTTATCTTCAGCGATCAGATGACGGATCTGCTCCATTTCCTGCTCAGTGAAATCACGACCACAATAACGAACACTCATGGTGGTTCTGGATGTGATAATAACGCTTTGCGCTCATCATCCATTTTCCAGGGAATGAAAGGGTTAATGTTGCTAGGAGGATGACCATTATTTTTTGCACAGGCTTTGAAATAAGCACTTAACCAGTGACGTGGATTGATATGCCATAAGGCGAGAGTTTGTAAGATAGAAAAAAGAGTGGCAGCCAGTTCAGCACTCCAGATACTACCTGAGCCATAATAGGCTTTGCGACCTGTGACCGGATTGCGGATGCTGTTTTCAGCAATATTGTTATCTAAAGGGACTTGTGGATTGTTCATAAATAAAGTTAACCCTTCCCAGTGATTTAAAAGACTTTGATAGACTTTTATCTGCTGTTTTTCTGCACTGCTTTTTATACCCAGTAGTGACTTTTCTTTTCGACCTGCTTCAAGATTGCTGGTTTTATTTTTATCAACCGCTTCTTTGGCTTCATTGTACATCGATTGTAATAATTCCTGCAGTGCTTGATGTGTTTGTTTAAAATCAGTCGTTTGCTCTGACAAAGGCTTGTCGGACTTCCAATGTGCCAGTCTGAGTTTATTCAGATGATAGAGTCTACCAATTAAAGCCTTCCAATGTAATGCCCAGGGTTCCAGAGATTTAAATGAAATGGCTGCATTCAGATAATCTCTACGGACGTGTGCCCAACAAAAAGCCAACAAAATCGCATCGGATAATCGGGCGAGCTTTTTATAGGCACCATAACGATCACAAACAATGATCACTCGCTTATTCTGTAATCCTGCAAAATGAGCACCAGGGACGGCTGTTCCACGACTGGGATCGATGCAATAGAAGAC
>JALSUJ010000494.1 GCA_027071355.1 Gammaproteobacteria bacterium
TGATAATTCTTCATAAACGGGAGCAAAACCTTTACAGGGACCACACCAGGGTGCCCAGAAATCAACAATAACAATATCGTTATTAGTAATTAAATCATTAAAATTTTCAGCGGTTACTTCAACGGTGGCCATAATAGCTCCTTAAAAAAATGAAAAATTAATTATGGGTATGCCCCATAAATTCTGGAATTCCAGCTGGCACCCTACTTTCCACTACCGTGACAGGGGGGAGAATCTGCCACCTGTCCATTCTTCTGTTCCCATTCAGCTTTGGTAAACGCATGGATAGATAAGGCATGTATCGGACCGGCCAGTTCTTCTTCAAGTACTTTGTTAACTGCTCTATGACGCTTAATCAGCATCTGCTCAGCAAACTCTTCAGAAACAATCTGAATTTTAAAATGCTTTTCTGAACCCGCAGGCACATTATGCATATGACTTTCATTTTCTACCAGTAAATAATCGGGAGAAAATGCTTCTGACAGTTTTTTTTCAATAGTCTTTTGTACGCTCATATGGTATATCACCTAACACTAATATTCAATACAATAAACTCTATATCTGTCTAAATGATTTTTTTTCAAGCCCAATATAAAAAAGCCTGCACTATTTTGCAGGCTTTTGGAAACAAATATCGGATATTTAACTGCCATGTATGGCAATACCCACATCCAGATCCTCAAACCAGTCCAGAAAGCGTTTTACATCATCCCCTTTAAATAATCTGCCATGCTGTGGTGCCATAATATCAATATCCAGCTCCCGCACCCGGCGGATCCAGTCTTTTTTGGCTTCATTGGACGGCATCCAGCGTTTATGAAAAAACTGCATTTTATCCTTATGGCTATCAAAATTGTCCACATACATAGGCGCACCGGGAGCTTCCAGAGCCGCACCAATATCGCCACTCATTAAAATCTTTGCATTGGGATCGTAAATATTAAAATTAGCTGCTGAATGAAGATAATGCGCTGGAATATATTGCAATTCTGTACTTTCCAGCCGAATGGTACCGCCTTTATCAGGAATCGGGACGTAGGTAACATCACCACTGCTGAAATGTCTGATAAAGCCTTCCCATATAGCCGAAGCATGAAGTTTTATTTCCGGCAGCATTTCATGCCATAACCCCAGAGACGAAATAATATCCGGATCCTGATGAGAAGCAAAAATGTCTGTAATATTCTCAAGTTTTGAAACACTTAAGGTAGCAGCCAGTACTGCTGAAAAAATCTCCATACCCCCGGGATCAATCAGTAGAGTCCTGTCACCATCTATGACCATGTACTGGTTGGTATCAATAATTTTATCAGGCTTATCCGGATCACGTCCCATCACAATCCATTGGTAACTGCCTTCGTATAGTGTTTGTGTAATCATTATTAAATTCCCGTTTTTCCTGATACCGTCTGCTGTCTTAACGCAAAGACAGTTGTGATAAATGATACTTACTGCTTTGTAAGGTTTCTTTAATATTATTAACCGCCAGTGATACTTCATCGGCAACCACCTCCAGATTAGACTGGAAATCTCCCGCACGGGTTGCTTCAGTACGTGAAGTAGTACAGATCATTTCAGCGGCCTGCAGTTGATTTCTGATTTCAGCCAGCAACTCAAGTAAATCACCATTTTTACGTTTATAATCAACCAGGAACTGTTGTTTCATTTTTTCCAGTTCTTCAGTCCTTTTCTTTATACCATTATGATCCGCATACTTGAGCATATGCTTCCTTGATTCTTTCATCTCTTCTATGGTTTTACTTCTATTACGATTGGCAATAGCAAAACTGGACAGTTTTAAGGCCTCTGCATTAATTTTTTCTACCAGTTGGGTAATATTAATAGCCACATCATCAATAAAATCTGTAATGGGATGAAACCCCATAGCCTGACTGCCTGCTCGAGCAGCAATAGCCTTGGCATTTTTTGCGCTGAGTGAAATTCTTTTCGATATCTGTTTAACGGCAAACAGCTCAGCCTGTACTGATGCAACCGCAAGAAACTGACGGGCACTGGATTGCATTGTTTTTGATTTTCTGGAAGATTGGTGGTGTGACATGGCCTTGCCTCAAGTCATTCATATCGATAAAGGTATGCTGTAAAATACAAAAGGGTTAAACCTAAATAAATCAGTTGAACCTACTGCGAATCTCCAGCACTATGATCATTCTCGCTACGATTCAACTGATTTATTTAGGTTAAAAGATCTTTCGGCAGTATAACTAAAAGCTTTAGTTATTTAAGCCTGTTAAAGCAGTTATAGAACAAAATAAATAAAATTGCCTGTTCCAGAATGGAATTCTGGCTGAAATTTGAACTTACAGGGTAAATTCACGTTGCATAATATTGGAAAACTGGCTGAGTACCTGACTATAGCTCTGATATTCTGAACTATCCATAAACGCCTTACGCCGTCCAAGGAAAAACGTCTCTTTTCGGATCACATCCTCCAATTGCTGAGGTTGTGATAATGAGTCACTGCGATTTATTAATAAATTCAACAGGTGTTTATACCCCGGCTCACTGGTCTGTACAATATTTTGCTTAATTTCCGCCAGCATACCGACAATGTTTTCAGGGAAATTAATATTCGATAAATCACTTTCAACAGGATTGTTCTCGGAAAAGCTTTGTTTCAGACCCTGTTTCTGAACATAAGCCCGCTCCTGTTCCTGAAATTTCCTGACAGGTTGATTATCAGGTTTAGCTGGTTCAGCAGCAGACTTTAATGCCTGTGTAGTAAATAATTCCTGAGCCAGAGGATCTGACTGTCCCCTTAACATCTCATCCTGCAAACTACGCTGCTGCTCATATGCACTTAAGCGCATTACCGCCTGATAAGAGATATTAACAGTACTGGTATTTACACTTTCAGTACTGTTATTTATCGCCGTTGCGTTAGCATGGGATGACTCTCCCTCATTTCTGTTTTGTGAATGATGACCGCTGATAAGACTTTGCTGAATTGCCGTCATTTTAATTTACCTTTCACGCTACAGCAGGATTATTTTACTGTAAGAGAGACAGAACACTTTGTGGTACTGCATTAGCCTGTGACAGTACCGTAGTACCTGCTTGCTGCAAAATTTGAGCTTTGGTTAAGGCCGCCGTTTCTTTGGCAAAATCGGTATCCTGGATTCTGGAACGAGAAGCTGATAATTGTTCAGCAATATTTTCACCATTTCGGATAACAGACTCAAAACGGTTCTGTACTGCACCCAGTATTGCCCGCTGGGTATTAATAACCTGCAGCAGATTGTCAGTTCGACCAATCAGACTCAAAGCCGCGTTGGTCATTTGACCTATTGTGGTTGCACCCGTAACATAAACTGTGGCAGATGTACCCTGCATAGCCGTAAATTGAGTATTATTGGTTACATCAATAGTCTTAACCACAATACCATCTATTGAACGAATCCCATTAGGACCCACCTGGAAGTAAAAGGAACCTGCATCCTGACCAATAACCTCAACCCCATTGAACTGAGTATGAGTCACACGAGCAATTTCAAATTTTAGATCTGAAATTTCAGTCTGGATCGCCAGCCGGTCGGTTGAGCTATTGGTCGCATTGGCAGCCTGAACAGCCAGCTCACGAATACGCTGCAGATTATTGGCTAATTCATCATAGGCACCTTCAGCCGTCTGCGCCAGAGAAATAGCATCTGCTGCATTTCGCACCCCCTGATTATAACCTCTTATCTGTGCGGTAAAACGTGAGGCAATTGCTAAACCTGCCGCATCATCTTTCGCACTATTAATACGCAAACCAGATGACAGACGTTGCAAGGCAGTCTGCAGCTGCGTGGAGGTTTTATTCAAATTGCGCTGAGCATTTAATGAATAGATATTAGTATTTATTACTTGTGCCATTGTTATTCTCCTTAAGCATAGTAATCAACAATATTTAAACTCTGAGCCAGTCTTGCCGACAGTAATCGATCGGTTGCTGAGCCATTGTTTAATTCTGATAATTGTTCGTCACCTGGCATAGTGGAATTACCATGCTCATTGTTTGAACGTTCTTCACTCGAACTTCTTTTATTTAAAAGAGCTGCATCCTGCGGTTCCCGTTTATCCTGATGAGATACATTCACATCAACCTGTGAAAATCCATTCTCATTCAGCATTTCTTTTAAGCGAGGAATAGCCCCATCTATCGCATCACGCGTGCCGGTCTGCACTGATGATAAATTAACCACGGCCATTTCTTTAGTCAGTTTAATATGAACCTCAACCGGCCCCAGATGAGCAGGGTTTAATTTAATTTTTGCCTGCTGCACACCATTCCCCGCCATCATCATAATCTGATGATTAAAACTCTGGTTCCAGCCCGCTTTGCCCACACCGGTTTTAACTTCATAGGCAGCACCGTTTTGTACCAAACCCGTCTGACTGCTCAATAAATAAAAATTATTTGAAACATTTTGACTGCTACTTGTAATAGCAGCTGCGGTCGTATTCTGTGCAGCCGCTTTTTCAGCTGGCAGCTGCTGCATATTTACTGACTCAATGTTCAAATTTTTTTCAAAATTTTTAATACTATTTATAGGCTGTGCAGAAAGTGACTGTTTTCTTGAACTTTCTAAATACTGTTGAAAATCAGCCACACTCTGGCCAAGGGCAGAGTCATTTTTCTGATTATTATCAGTACCGGTTTGAGTGGCCATTCTGGTATTAGATATATCTTCTTTCCCAGCCCTATTGACAGAAGATGTAATAGTGCTGCTTATTTTTACATCCGTACTGTTTTTATCTATGGTTTTTACTGTTTGTTCATCAACATATCCAGACTTAACCTGTCCCTCTTTATCAGGAACACCAGACACCAGCTTTTTAGTTTCTTCTTCTAACGATGTTGATTCTGAAGTGTCTAAAGCCTGCTGTTGAGCTGTTTCTTCCTGGGCATCATTTTCAGCTGTATTAATATCTTCCTGTTCAGAAGACATATTCCGGGTCAGGTCTTTTTGCTGATTATCCTCAGCCGATACGGTATGTTCAGACTGAACCGCTTCATTTTTATCTGGCAAGTCTTTGCCGTTTTGTGGCAATGACTTATCCTCTTTGTGCTTGGCCTGTTTATCAGCACTAAGCTGTTTTTTATAGGCTGATTTAAAATTATCCGATGGTTTTTTCTCTGCAACAGAGCTAGCAGAGTCATTACCTGCAGGGCTTTTCGTCCTGTTAGTCACTTCTGGCTTAATATTAAGTAAAGTTGCTGTATCCATCATCTCGCACTGTCAAAAAATTAGCTTATGCATTCTTACCATTAAAGAATGCAACTGCCGTACCAACTTTTATTAACAAATAAAAATTATATTTTTTAGGCTGTTAGAGATGGGAGCTCGAAATGGAGTTTAAAGGAAAAAATAAAGTTGTGAGTCAGGAGTCGTAAGTTGTGAGTCCAGGAGCGTTCAGAAAGAGCATAGAGCCAGGAGTTATGATTTTCGAGTGTTTCTATGGAAAAGGTTCTGGTTAAATTCGTCGAGGGATTTTTGTTCCTGTTTGTTTTTTATCTGTTGTTCTTCATATAGGTATTTTTCGGTGACTTTGGTATAGATCCTTTTTTTATTGTGACTATGCATCCAGATTTCACGTTTTTCCTGGCAGATAATTTTTTGCTGCTGGATCTGTTTTAAAATAGTTTCAATGCTTTGATTGAGGTTATTCATAAACATCAGGGTATCCTGAAGATGATAGCTGCCTACACCCTGTCTGGATTGTTGTATCATCTGCTCATTATAACCATCCCGGTAAGAATATAGTTTCTGCAACTGCTTTTCCAGTTCGCGCAACTGTGCCTGAGATTGTGAAAAAACAATGGCTGATTGTTGTTCCAGCTTATCTGCAAGGCGGTTGACCGGCTGCATTCTTTTTGATCTGGGTTTTGGCATTAGTTAGTCGTTAGTCGTTAGTCGTTAGTCGTAATAAAGTTCAGGCTATTTTTTTATATTAGCCATTATTTTACTACTGTTTATAAGCATTTGCTGAGGCGGCTCCTGGGGTGACTGCGGATTGTGTATTGACAATCTGCTGCTGTGCTGTAGGCTGGGTCATTACCACGTCCAGATCGTGTAAACTGCCTTCCAGGTTGACTGCCGTATTCATTCCCTGATGTAAAAAATCCATCAGGGAGGGCTGCATTTCTATGGCTTCATCAATATTTCTATCGGTACCATAAGTATAGGCACCGACATTAATTAAATCACGGTTCTGCTGATATATTGAGAAAATCTGTTTAAAACGTCGAGCCTGTTCCAGATGCTCTTCATCAGCAATTTCGGACATTACCCGGCTGATAGACGCT
>JALSUJ010000495.1 GCA_027071355.1 Gammaproteobacteria bacterium
TCCCCGGACTGCACCTGAGGGCTAATAGCCACAGCATCAATACGACAGGGCAGAGTATTGAACTGCGGGTGTTTTAAAAGGAAATATTGCACGGTTTTAAAAATTTTCTGCTGTTTGGAATAAGTTATAGTCTCCAGTGGATGACCATATCGACTATGTTTACGATATCTGACTTCAATAAAGACTAAAAATTCATTATCTCTCATGATGAGATCAATTTCACCCTGTCGGGAAAAAAAATTACGGTCAATAGTTACAAGCCCCTGCTGGTGTAGATATTGACGGGCAAGTTCCTCTGCCTGCTGGCCTTTCTGATTACTATCCCTGTTAAATGGCGGCATATCTTAATTGCTATTGAGTCGCATAATATTGCCCTGTTTAAAGGTAGCCCAGGGCATGGTACGAATAATATGCCCATCGGGTTCAATCGTTAGCTGACCAGTATCACCAGCAAAAGATTCTGCCGCATTGGTTTGCAGGAACCTGACATAGGGTGCTAATTGATAGCTGTCAACACCCATGGCAAATAAACGTTTATAAAGGGTGTTCTGATAGCTGCTGCTTTGCAGGCTGACGGCATCTGGTTTGGCACCCAGTAAAAAAGGCATATCTGAAAATAACACCCCGTCCATGTCAATATTCTGTTTTGGGCTATGGTAATTACTGACAATATGAGCCGTGGAATAAATTGGTATGGTTTCACCATGGTGATATATTATTTGCAGGGGGATCTGTTTAGCCTGTCTGGGAAAGGCCGCCATAAACAGCATATCAATATCCTGACGGCGTCTGGGGGTGAACTCCACTTTACGGTTGATAGTGCGGCTGAGCTGTTTTTTTCGGGCTTCACTCTGGTCAATATTAAGCAGGCTTTTTATTGTGGCAGAGTAATCTTGTGCCTGTGGATCATAGGCTGCCGTATCGACGATAACACCTCCGGACTGCTGCCATTGCTGACTGAAAGCAGATTGCATGCGTTTGCCCCAATGGTTTTGTGGGGCAATAATGGCGGCATAATAATGTCCGTCCAGACGGCCTTTTCTGGCCACATGGCGTGCTTCAGCTTCCGGGGACAGGCCGAACTGAAACAGGTTTTTAATACCCGTCGTAGTGCTCATGGCCGAGGTATTTTCCAGACTGTTTAAGGCCAGGGTTGGAACATTCAGTTCTGACGATTCAGCCAGCACCTCCAGATTGCTTTTGGCCAGCGGTCCGATAATAAAATCAGCTCCGTTATCAATAGCTTTCTGATAGGTCAGCCAGATATGATCATCGTTACTGGTATCATAAAAACGTAATTCAAGATCATTGCTTATTGGGGAGTGATAATGTGATGCCAGAATACCATCACGAATAGCCAGTGCCGGTTTGGCCAGTTTACCCTGTAAAGGTAATAACACGGCAATATGATGAATGTTTAAAATAGCATTTTGTCGGGCCTGCAGAATTGCCTGAATAAAGGCACGATCTGCGGGATGTCCGGGATAGGATTGCAGCCAGAAATTAATAGCATGATTGAGAGTATCAGGATCATGGGAATCACGTAAAATAGCGGCCAGTTCCAGCCAGCCCTTGTAGATACGTTCATTATTACTCAAGCTGTCCTGTTGTTCCGCAGTGCTGCTGGTATCATAACTACTGAGGCTGCCGACATAACGCCAGATCAGATTTAGATTATTACGTTTCTGGGCATCGGTATCCAGATAATCCTGGCGTACAATTAACTCTTTAATGGCATTGACTTTCTGATCCAGTTGAAATAAAGCCATAGCGCGTATTTTATGAGCGGCTGCCAGCTGTTCGGGTGAATTAAAATGCACTGAATTTAAAATATCCAGAGTTTTACTGGCCTGAAAGTTTTTTAAGTTTATGGCGGCCAGTGCCAGCTGATAACGATTATTCTGTTCCGTGGTCAGCATCTCCAGTTCAAGCTGAGAGATGATTTTGGCACTGAGCTGCTGAGTGTAGTCCAGTTGCTCAGTGGATAGTTCCGCAGCACTCAGAACCTGAGTGCAGATTGATAAAGCTTTGATCAGCAGCTGGTTTTTCTGTAAGGTTTGTGTGGATAGTGCTGATTCAAATAATTGTTCTGCATAGGCCAGTTTTTGAGTATGACTCATCTCAGCAATAGCTGACTTTGAAACCGTTTGGGAGACGGGTTCACTGGTTTTATGTTTTGTGGTGCTGGTGCCGCCACAGCCGCTCAGGAAACTTAGAATAAGAATTACAACGGCAATGGAAATAAATTGGTATAATCTGGACATTGATTTTTAACAGGTTAATTTAATGACAGTAAAAAGCTCTGCTTTTATAAGTAATGCTTCTATAAAGGATGCTTCCAGGAATCAGGATAATCCGGGTCAATTATATATTGTCGCTACTCCAATTGGAAACCTCCATGATTTCTCACCCAGAGCGATTTCGACCTTACAGCAGGTTGACCTGATTGCTGCTGAAGATACCCGTCACAGCGGCCATCTTCTAAAACAGCACGATATTAACACGCATTGTATAGCATTGCATGAACATAATGAACGACACTCCTCACAAAAGCTCATCCAGAGTATAAAACAGGGTAAAAATATTGCTCTTATTTCCGATGCTGGTACCCCGCTGGTCAGTGATCCGGGCTATTATCTGGTAAAACTGGCGCATGAGGCCGGTATTTCAGTAGTACCCGTACCGGGTCCAAGTGCTATGATAACGGCACTCTGTGCTGCAGGCCTGCCCACGGACAGATTTTGTTTTGAAGGTTTTGTACCGTCTAAAACGACAGCCAGAAAAAAGTTTTATGAAACCTGTCAAAAAGAACCCAGAACCCTGGTGTTTTATGAAACCCCGCACCGAATTGTTGCTTCCCTCACAGATTTATGTGCTGTACTGGGAGAACAGCGGGTAGTGGTACTGGCCAGAGAACTGACCAAAACCTTTGAAACCATTCGTAATGATACTGCCGGCACTTTACTGGAATGGGTCAAAGCCGATCCAAATCAGCAAAAGGGTGAAATTGTACTGGTCATAGAAGGCTGTAAAACTCCCCGCAGTGAAGAGATTGCTCCAGAAACAGAACGCATTCTGCGTTTATTACTGAAGGAACTGTCTTTAAAGCAGGCAGTGAAATTGACGGTGGATATTACTGGGGAGAAAAAGAAAACAGTATATAGAGTAGCACTGAATATAGAGCAGCGCTGAGCGTTGAGCGTTCAGCGCTGAGAAAAAGCCAGAGCTCCAGAGCCGCTAGAGCCAGAGCTAGAGCTAGAGCTAGAGCCAGAGCTAGAGCTAGAGCCAGAGCTAGAGCTAGAGCTAGAGCCAGAGCTAGAGCTAGAGCTAGAGCTAGAGCTAGAGCTAGAGCTAGAGCTAGAAGAGTGAATCCATGCTTTTGATCTGGCTTTTTCTGAACGCTCAGCGCTCAATGCTCAACGCTGCTTTTTTTCTCTAGCTTTTTCCCGTCTTTTCACCGATAATGCCGCGCAGAGTTAACCGAGACAGTCGCTGCTTGGATTTATCTGAGGGGAGGAAAGTCCGGGCTCCAATGGGCAGGGTGCCAGGTAACGCCTGGGGGGAGTGATCCCACGGCCAGTGCAACAGAAAATATACCGCCTCGTTACTATGTAGCAGGGTAAGGGTGAAATGGTGCGGTAAGAGCGCACCGCGTTAATGGTAACATTAACGGCATGGTAAACCCCACCTGGAGCAAGACCAAATAGGGGAACAATTGGTGTGGCCCGCATCGTTCCCGGGTAGGTTGCTTGAGGCAGATGGTGACATTTGCCCTAGATGAATGACTGTTCACGACAGAACCCGGCTTAATGGTTAACTCTACTTTTTGATTTTATGTACAAAAAACAATATACCTTATATTGTTATGGTTTTTGTTTTTAACAACTAAATGTTGTGCTTTTGGTCTTTCTTTAAATCATATTATTATTTCTAAAGCACGTTTTGTGTGTTTTTTAACCAAACCCTCCAGAAAGATAATTTAAGTCTTTTAGCATTATTTAAGTCGCATAATAGTAGTGGTTTCCTGCAATTCTCATAGTCTCCCTGAGCTAGTCTAAATAAGTGTCTGATTTAACAATGTATTAAGGCCTTGAAAATACATTTGAATACGAGCTAAGTCCTTGTCACATAAGTAAGAAATTAAAAATAAATACGATTTTACTTGACCTTGTCTGAAACAATTTCTATAGTGACAATTGTGGGGTAAAGTGGATCAGAATGGATCAAAAGGGATCTTACTGGAAAAAAGTGGTATTTTTGCCCTGTATAAATGAGATTTTAGCTGAAACAGAACTGGTATGATGTTGTGTTAAATGGTGTAACCAAACTCAATCTGGATGCCAAGGGGCGTCTGGCGATTCCAAGTCGTTATAGAGAGCGACTGCAGGATGATTGTGCCGGCCGTCTGGTTATTACTCTGGATCCTGAGCGTCGAATGGTTATTTATCCCTACCATAAGTGGAAAACAGTGGAAGACAAGCTGGCCACATTACCCAGCACTAAGTCAGCAATGAAAATCAAGCGCCTGGTACTAGGACATGCATCCGATTGTGATATGGATAAAAACGGTCGTATTAATCTGCCGTCATTATTAAGAGAAATAACAGGGCTGGACAAACAGGTGGTTCTGGTCGGCATTGGTAATAAGTTTGAAGTGTGGGATGACACTAGCTGGGCGCGTGAGTGGGCTGATGAAGATGATGATATTGATTTATCAGTAGAACTGGCCTCACTGTCTTTATAAGCAGGCAGCTATAAATTAGGAACGTCAGTGGAATCGAATCAGCCGGCACAATCTCAGTATGAGCATAAATCAGTGCTGCTGGAGGAATCCATTGAGGCATTAGCGATACAACCATCGGGTATTTATATTGATGGTACCTTTGGCCGGGGCGGTCATTCTCAGGCGATACTGCAGCGTCTGGGAGAGCAGGGTCGATTGATTGCATTTGATAAAGACCCTCAGGCTATTGCTATAGCAGAGCAGAAGTTTGCAGATGATGAGCGATTTTCAATTCATCATGGCTCCTTTGCAGAGCTGGAACAGCATATTAACCAGCAGGGTTTAAAAGGTGCGGTAAATGGTATTTTACTGGATTTAGGGGTTTCCTCACCCCAGCTGGATGATCCGGCACGAGGTTTCAGTTTTCAGCAGTCCGGACCACTGGATATGCGTATGAATGATCAGCAGGGGATGACGGCTGAGCAATGGCTGAATAAGGCCGATGAAACTGAAATTGCTAATGTTATTTATGAATACGGTGAGGAACGCTATTCCAGGCGTATAGCGAAAGCTATTGTAAAAGCCCGAACAGTGGCGCCATTGACCGATACCCGGCAACTGGCAGAAATTATAAAACGGGCTCATCCGCGCTGGGAAAAGAAAAAACATCCAGCGACGCGTAGCTTTCAGGGGATTCGGATCTTTATAAATAATGAGCTAAAGGATCTGGATAGCTGTCTACAGCAAAGCTATCGTTGTCTGGCAAAGAATGGTCGTCTGGTTGTGATTAGTTTTCATTCCCTGGAAGACCGGCGGGTAAAACTGTTTTTCAGACAGATGGTGGAAGGTGATAAATTGCCTCCGGATTTACCAGTTATGGATGAAGCGGTCAATCGGAAAATGAAACTGGTAGGTAAACGGATTAAAGCCGGTAAACAGGAACTGGCAGATAATCCCAGAGCCAGAAGCGCTGTTTTAAGAGTGGCATTAAAACTGTAATCAGATTGTTTACTGTAATCAGATAGTTTATCGGTATATCTTCTAAGCTCTTTTTCAGGGACAGGAGTAAGAGTGAGATAAAGGCTTTTAAGGAGTAAAAATGAGCGGCAAAATTTTATTGATAATGATTTTGCTGATCATCACTTTTGTTTCAGCCATCAGTGTGGTTTATGTCAAACATTATAACCGCAAGCTGTTTGTAGAATTACAGCAGCTGGAAAAACAAAGAGATGAAATGGAAGTAGAGTGGGGGCGATTGCAGTTAGAGCAAAATACCTGGGCCACTCATGCAAGGATAGAGCGAATTGCCAGAGAACAGCTGCAAATGATAACGCCTGAAAATAAAGATGTTATTTATATTAAGCCCTGAGGTTCAGGGTTCAGAGCAGCTATATTTTTGTTATCTGGAACTAATAACTGATACCTGCAAGATTTATAAAACGGCGAATTATAATGGCCAGAACAAATTTAAAAAATCAGTTAAAAGAAGGCGGGCAAATACAGGCCTATCGGATTAAATTCATTTATTTAATTCTACTGATAGTCGTTGCTTTGCTGGTCTGGCGAGTATTGCAGTTACAGTTTGATAATGAGTTTTTACAGGGGCAGGGTAATGCCCGGGTTTTGCGCCAGCTTGAAGTGACATCCCATCGGGGCATGATAACCGATCGTAATGGTTATCCGCTGGCCATTAGTACGCCGGTTTCATCCATCTGGGTAAATCCGGGTGAGTTTGATATGAGTAATAACAAAATTACTCAGTTATCCCGATTATTAAAACTTAACAGCCGCTATCTTAAAGCCAAGATTAAGAAACGCTCAAACAAAGAATTTGTTTATATAAAGCGTCGTATTAACCCGGATCTGGCGCAGCGGATCATGAATCTGGATATTAAAGGGGTTCATATTCAGCGTGAATACCGCCGTTATTATCCAGATGGTGAAATTTTCGGTCATGTACTGGGCTTTACTGATGTGGATGATAATGGTCAGGAAGGGATGGAACTGGCCTATAACGACTGGCTGGCCGGAGAGTCCGGTAAAAAAAGAGTCGTTAAAGATCGCCTGGGCCGTATTATCGCTATTGAAGAGCAGATTAAAGCACCCAGTCCCGGTAATGATTTGAAACTGAGTCTGGATCGACGTATTCAGTATCTGGCGTATAAGGCACTGAAAAATACTGTCCAGAAAAATAAGGCAAAGTCCGGTTCTGTGGTGGTGCTGGATATTGCAAGCGGTGAAGTGATTGCGATGGTTAATCAGCCGGGTTTCAATCCTAACCGTTTGCAGGATCGCAAGTCCAGTTTGTATCGTAACCGGGCCATAACTGATTTATTTGAGCCGGGTTCTACTATGAAACCAATTTCTATTGCCGCAGCATTAAACACGGGTCGTTACAGTCCGGGTACCCAGATTGATACCGGTGACGGCTGGTTTATGATTGATGGTAAAACCATAAAAGATTCTCATGCCTATGGCAAAATTGATGTATCGACTGTACTTAAAAAGTCCAGCAATGTAGGGGCTTCTAAAATTGCCCTGAGCTTACCTAAATCTTTGCTTTGGGATACTTATTACAGTTTTGGGTTTGGCAGTGATACGGGAAGTGGTTTCCCCGGTGAATCCAGTGGGCGTCTGGTGCGCCCCAGAAGAATTTCTAAAATTGAACAGGCAACCTTATCATTTGGTTATGGCATGTCGGTAACTAATCTGCAGCTGGCAAATGCATACTGCACTATTGCCCGGCAGGGGAAAAAACGAGCAGTGACTTTTATTTTACAGGATGATCAAAACAGTGATACATCACAGTTGGGGTCGGAGCTTGCTTCGAGTCAGCGTGTACTGCTGTCTGAACGTTCATTAAAACAGGTGGCTCTGATGATGCGGGGTGTGGTCAGTAAAACAGGCACGGCGCCAAAAGCGGCAGTACGTGGATATAAGGTCGCTGGTAAAACCGGAACAGTGAAAAAAATCTCGAAAAAAGGTGGCTATACCAGGAAAAAATACAGCGCTGTATTTGCTGGCTTTGCCCCGGCAAGTGATCCAAAACTGGCTATTGTAGTTATGATTGATGAGCCAAATAATGGTGTTTATTATGGTGGACTGGTAGCGGCTCCCGCCTTTTCAACGATTATGTCAGGAGCACTCAGGTTGCTCAATATCGATCCGGATGACATCAGTCATCCTGATGTCGCCTCCCAGATTAAACAGAGTCTAGGGAGGCAGGGATGAACAGTCAACTGCCCATAATTAGTCAGGCGCCTTTACAGACCAGGCGCACTTACCCAGCAAACCATCTACAGACTCTCTTAGATGGTTTTTGTGATCTTAGTGGGGTCGAAAATGCTGGACTAACTTTCAAAGGCTTATCGCTTAATAGTAAGAAAGTACATGAGGATTTTCTGTTCCTGGCCTGTGCCGGTGTAGGAAATACCTCACACCATGGGATTGCTTACGCAGGTGAAGCGATTAACAAAGGGGCCAGCTGCATTGCCTGGGAACCTGCTAATGAGTTACAGGAAATGCCGCAAAGCTGTACGGTGGCAGGAAAAAATGATGTGCCATTGATACGGGTAGAGTCATTACTGGAAAAAAGTGGTGAAATAGCCGCTCGCTTTTATCAGCACCCTAGTCGGGATATGCGCATTATCGGTATAACCGGTACCAATGGTAAAACCTCCTGTACACACTTTATTGCTCAGCTTATCAGGATAATGGCAAAGTCATTGCCGGAAAATAATACCTGTGCGTTGATTGGAACTCTGGGTAACGGCAGGATCGGGAAACTGCAGCAAAGCAGTCATACGACACCGGATGCCGTAACATTGCAGGGTTTAATGGCTGAATATCGGGAACAGCTGGTTAATACGGTTGTTATGGAGGTGTCTTCCCACGCTCTGGCTCAGGGACGGGTAAACGGAATTGAATTTGATGTCGCAGTATTAACGAACCTGTCACGTGATCATCTGGATTTTCATGGTGATATGCAAAGTTATGCCAATGAAAAATTAAAATTATTTTTAAATCCGCAGCTTAAAAATATCATATTGAATAAAGATGATGTTTTCTCTGCACAGATCATTAAACAGTTGCATAAAGCTTCTTCAGTTGGACAGAAACAGGAACCGCAGCCTACTCTTTTAACGTATGCTCGTAAGGATCAAAAGGCTGATTTTTATGCATCAGATGTACGCCTAAATGAAACGGGTATTGAATTTAAGTTACACCGCTCGGGGAATGTTTATGCCGTTAACAGTGTCTTAATAGGCGATTTTAATATCGATAACCTTCTGGCAGCTATTGCTGTTCTTGAGCAGCAGGGTTATGAACTATCGATGATTATCAAGGCAGTTAAAAAATTGACCACGGTTTCAGGCAGAATGGAAAAAATAGTGCTGCAAACCAGTGCTAAACAGCAGCCATTACTAGTCGTGGATTATGCACATACACCGGATGCGCTGGTAAAGGCTCTGCAGGCAATGCGTGCTCATACCAGGGGGAAACTCTGGTGTGTATTTGGCTGTGGCGGTGACCGCGATCAGGGTAAACGAGCATTGATGGCTGAGGCTGTAGAGCAATATGCAGACGAAATGATAGTGACTTCAGATAATCCACGCAGTGAATCACCACAGAAAATTATAGAGGATATTTTGAGTGGTTTTAAAGTGCCGCATAAAGTGCGAGTAGAAATAGATCGGAGCAAAGCGATTGAACAGGCTTTAAATCTGCTGGAAAACAATGACGCACTATTAATTGCTGGCAAAGGACATGAGAATTATCAGGAAATAAAGGGACAGAAAATACCTTTTAGTGATAAGAACTGTATTGAACACTTTTATAAGGCTGGCCGTAATGCAGGTGCTTCTTTATGAGCGAACAGATAAATATTGAAAATAAGCAGCTCAATATGCAATTGTCTCTGTCTCAGGTAGCAGCCGTTCTGGGGGTGGATTTAATTGGTCGGGATTGTGAGTTTTCCAGAGTTAGTATTAATACCCGAACCCTTAGAAAAGGTGAACTGTTTATTGCCATTAAAGGTGACAATTTTGATGCCCATAATTATTTACAGCAGGCACAAGAACAGGGTGCCTGTGGGCTGCTTATCAATCAAAATTATGTATCAGATGGTAATGCGGATACGGAGTTGAATATACCTTATATTAAAGTAGCGGATACTCGTCGTGCCTTTGGTGATATTGCTGCACTATGGAGCTCTGCTTTTAGTTTACCCATAATTGCTATTACCGGAAGTTGTGGTAAGACTACCGTTAAGGAGATGAGTGCTGCTATTTTACACTCGGCGTTCGGCAATGATGAGAATGCAGAAGCTATTCTGGCGACCAGAGGTAATTTAAATAATGATATCGGGGTACCGTTAACATTGCTGCGCTTAAATAAGGCGCATCGTGCAGCAGTGATAGAAATGGGTGCAAATCATATTGGTGAAATCAGACAACTGGTAGACATTGTACAGCCGGATGTGGCCGTTATTACTAATGTGGTTCCTGCTCATATAGAAGGTTTTGGTTCTGTTGACGCTATTGCTCAGGCAAAATCAGAAATATACCGTGGTATTGAAATAGAGGGAACGGCGGTCATTAATGCCGATGATGAGTTTGCAGATTACTGGCGTAATATCTGTGAGCAGCAGAAAAAGCCATTAACAATAGTCAGTTTTGGTCTTGATAACACCGCAGACATTTATGCCGACTTTAAAAAAACAGCTTATGGAGCAGACATTAAAATAATAACACCTAAGGGTAATGTGAACGTTAAACTGCATCAGTTTGGCCGACATAATGTCTATAATGCCCTGGCTGCAGCGGCAGTTACTCTGGCAGCAGGTGTGTCATTGCAAGATATCAAGTTCGGGCTGGAGCATTTTTGCAATATTGCCGGCCGTCTGGAACAAAAAACAGGTGTTAATGACAGTACCCTGTTTGATGATACCTATAATGCTAATCCTGGTTCAGTACGAGCGGGGGTTGAAGCCATTCAACAAATTAAGGGTGAACATATCGTAGTGTTAGGTGATATGGGTGAGCTGGGAGCGGCCGCACAGCAATTACATTATGAACTGGGAAGGGATATCCGGAACATGGGTGTTAAACATTTATATACTCTGGGCAGTTTGAGTGAAGCGGGCACAAAAGGTTTCAGAGATGCCGCAGGGGACGATGCAGCAGCAGAACATTTTACTGAAAAATCGGCTCTGATTGAAGTATTAAAAGCGCAACTGAGAGCTGAGCATGTGGTGCTGATAAAAGGTTCCAGAAATGCGGCTATGGAAGATATAGTTTCTGCCTTAGTAGTAAATGCAGAACAGGATGGCAGTTGCTTAGATAACAGGTCTTCAGATAATACCTTTTCAGATAATAATAGTAAAAAAGGGACTCAATAATGTTACTGGCTTTAACAGAATATCTGTCTCAATATTATAGCGCATTTAATGTATTTTCCTATTTAACCATGCGGGCGATTCTGGGGATCCTGACAGCGCTTTCAATAGCCTTGCTGGTTGGGCCTTTGATGATTAAAAAGCTCAGTGTCCGTCAGATAGGCCAGACTATCAGGGATGATGGTCCGGAAAGTCATTTTAGTAAAGCCGGTACGCCCACTATGGGAGGGGCTTTAATTCTGGTGGCCATTGCTATCAGCACATTACTCTGGGGTGATTTAAGTAATCGTTATGTCTGGGTGGTGCTCATTGTTACCCTGCTGTTTGGCATTATTGGCTGGGTAGATGATTATAAAAAAATTGTACATAAGGATACGCGCGGATTAATAGCCCGTTATAAATATTTCTGGCAGAGTGTTATTGGTTTAGGAGCAGCAATTTACCTGTATATGAGTGCTCAGTCACCACAGGAAACACAACTGCTGATCCCTTTTATGAAAGATGTTTTTATTGATTTAGGACCCTTTTATATTTTATTGACTTATCTGGTTATTGTGGGCAGCAGTAATGCGGTTAATTTAACCGATGGTCTGGACGGCCTGGCCATTATGCCGACGGTTATGGTTGCCGGTGCTTTTGGTGTGTTTGCCTATCTCACAGGACATTATAATTTTGCCGGATATCTGGGTATTCCTTATATTCAGGGGGTAGGAGAAATAGTTGTTATTTGTGCTGCATTTGTAGGTGCAGGTTTAGGCTTTTTATGGTTTAACACCTACCCCGCACAGGTTTTTATGGGTGATGTAGGAGCTCTGGCATTAGGGGCGGGACTTGGTATTATTGCGGTGGTTGTACGTCAGGAAATTGTACTGTTTATTATGGGCGGTGTTTTTGTTATGGAAACCGTGTCGGTTATTTTACAGGTTGCATCCTATAAATTAACCGGCCGACGGATTTTTAGAATGGCACCCATTCACCATCACTTTGAATTAAAAGGCTGGCCGGAACCCAGAGTCATTGTTCGATTCTGGATCATTACCGTTATTCTGGTACTGGTTGGTCTGGCATCATTAAAGATACGTTAAAGAAGTTACTAGTATGACAATAATGAGTCAACAAAAACCATTTGTATGCAGTCAGTCCACGCTGGTCGTTGGTCTGGGCAGTACTGGTTTGTCTGTTGCCCGTTATTTAACAGGAAAAAATTGTCCTGTTGCTCTGGCAGATACTCGTAATGATAGTCAATTACTGGAACAGTTAGGCAGAGAATTTCCGCACGCGGATATTATGCTTGGTGAGTTTAACTATGAACAGTTTAAAGGCTACCCACAAATTATAGTTAGTCCCGGTGTATCTGTACGCAGTGAACTATTTAAAACATTACAGGAAAATGGGCATCTGATCATTGGTGATATTGAATTATTTGCACAGGTGGTAGATAAGCCGGTTATTGCGATTACCGGTTCTAATGGTAAAAGTACCGTGACTACCCTGGTAGAAAAAATAGCCAATGATTGTGGTATTAAGGCTATTGCCGGGGGGAATCTGGGTATTCCAGCACTGGATTTACTAACAACCGGCAGCGAGCTTTATATACTGGAGTTATCCAGTTTTCAGCTTGAGACGACTTATAGTTTGAAAACACTCAGTGCTGTTGTCCTTAATATCTCAGAAGATCACATGGACAGATACCTGGGCATGGATGATTATCAAAGCGTAAAACAGAGTATATATGCTCATACCGACTGGGCTGTTATCAATAAAGATGAAGCCGAGCTGGTGCAGTTTGCAAAAATGAGTCTGTCAGCAGAACAGTGTATTTACTTTGGTAGTGATATACCGGCTGACCATGAATATGGTCTGCAACAGACAGGCCCGTACTATAACCTTAATAAGGGCGGACAGGTTCTGCTGAACAGTCAAACAATACATTTAAAAGGAATTTATAATTATCTGAATATTCTGTCGGCTATTGCCCTGCTGGAACCCTTATCACTGGATAAACAGAAAATGGTTCAGGCCATTAATGATTATGCAGGTCTGCCGCATCGCTGTGAATGGGTGGCAGAGATTAATAATGTGCAATATTACAATGATTCAAAAGGCACCAATGTCGGTGCCAGTATTGCGGCGATTAATGGTCTGGAAACTTTTTCAGATAAACCCTATGCACAACGTCATTTAATACTGATTGCCGGTGGAACAGGCAAAGAAGCAGATTTTAGTGAGTTAGGACAGCTTATTAAGAATAAAGTGAAAGCTCTGATCCTGATAGGTAAAGATGCCCCGCTTATTTATCAAAGCACGCTACAGGCCGGGATGGATAATAAGCAGATTTATCAGCTACAGACAATGCAGGATGCGGTGCTGCAGGCCAGACAACTTGCTGTTGCCGGTGATCAGGTTTTATTATCGCCAGCCTGTGCCAGTTTTGATATGTACGAAAATTATATTGCACGGGGTAATGATTATAAGGAAAAAGTGACCGCTTTATCGCTCAGACAGACTCAGGAGGAACTGGGCGATGTCAACTGATATTTATATTAATAATGGTCGCAGAAATCGCACTCAGGATGAATCCTTAAGCGAATTATTTGAACGCAGTGCCAGACAACGTACAGGTAAGGCAGGCACGGGTAAAAAGAAAGCATCATCCAGGACGGTTGTTAGTGCCGCCAGGCAGACGGTAACAAAAGATGAGCAGCAATGGTTACTGGATCCCTGGATATTATTATTCAGCGTCAGCCTGATTCTGCTTGGAATAACTATGGTGGGGTCAGCATCGGTTTCTATTGCGGATAGAAATAATGGTGAACCGTTTTACTATCTGTATCGTCAGTTAACGGCAACGGGTCTGGGAGTGGTACTGGGCACAATAGTCTTATTTACACCCATGAAGTTCTGGCAGAAGGTTGGACCATTAATATTATTTACAGGTCTGTTGCTACTGGTGGCAGTACTGGTTCCGGGAGTTGGACGGGTTATTAATGGCAGTGCTCGCTGGATACCTCTGGGCCTATTTAACCTGCAGGTTTCAGAAGTAATAAAACTGGCTATGGTGATATATCTGGCAGGATATCTGGTCAGACATAATGATAATGTTAAAAAAAGATTAAAAGGTTTTTTGATGCCAATGATGGTGCTGGCCACTATTGCCGTTTTATTGCTAATGGAACCTGATCTGGGTGCTACAGTCGTTATTTCAGCCACTGCATTGGGTATGTTGTTTCTGGGCGGTGTACGCTTATGGCAATTTTTATTATTAATGATCATGATGGCTCTGGCTGTTTATCTGCTGATTATATTTGAGCCTTATCGACTGGAGCGTTTACAGTCATTTATGAATCCCTGGGAAGATCCATTTAATAGTGGTTTTCAGTTGACTCAGTCATTAATAGCATTTGGTCGTGGAGAAATGACCGGAGTGGGTCTGGGTAATAGTATTCAGAAATTATTTTATTTGCCTGAAGCACATACGGATTTTTTATTTGCAGTATTAGCAGAAGAATTAGGCGGAATAGGTGCTATCAGTGTTATTGTATTATTTGCAGCATTGGTTAGCCGGGTGTTTATTCTGGCAAAAAGAGCGGATGCCGCCCACCAGTTTTTTTCAGCGTATTTAATGTTTGGTATTGCTATCTGGATTGGATTACAGGCCTTTGTCAATATTGCAGTGAATATGGGGGTGTTACCCACTAAAGGACTGACCCTGCCGTTAATGAGTTATGGCGGCAGCAGTATGATGATTATGTGTATTGCCATTGCCCTGATCTTGCGTGCAGAACATGAGATACGCTTTAAATATCCATTAGGCAGTAGTATCTGGTCTTTTTTTGACAAAGAAAATGCAGTCAAAAACGGGCATAAGGCTAAAGGAGTTATGGCATGAGCATAACGAAGCCTGTTGTGACCGGAAGTACCGTGGTATTAATTATGGCTGGTGGAACCGGGGGACATATTTTTCCTGCCCTGGCAGTTGCTGAAGTATTAAAACAACAGGGTGCGAGTATTGAATGGCTGGGAACAAAAAACGGCATGGAAGCAAGACTGGTGCCTGAACATGGTTACCCAATAAATTATATTGATATATCAGGACTTAGAGGTAAAGGCATTAAAACCTTATTAACCCTGCCCTTTAAATTATTAAAAGCACTAATGCAGACGCTGGGTGTGTATCGGAGAATTAAACCGGATGTGGTATTAGGAATGGGTGGGTTTGTTACCGGTCCCGGTGGCCTGGTTGCCAGGCTGATGAGAAAACCACTGGTGCTGCATGAGCAAAATGCCATTGCCGGTCTGACTAATAAACTGCTGTTTAAAATGGCTGATAAGGTTTTTGCGGCATTTCCCGGTGCCTTTAAAACAGCGCACAAGTTAAGCATTATTGGTAATCCTGTTAGACATGAAATTGCGAAATTACCGGCACCACAACAACGACTGGAACAGAAATGGAAACAGGAACAATATGCAGAGAATTGTTTAAATATTCTGGTAATTGGCGGCAGTCTGGGTGCCATGGCATTAAATGAAACAATTCCTCAGGCATTAATATTAATGATGCAAAATTCATTATTACAGGAAGATAATCAGGAAAGTGATTTTAATTGTATTGCTGTCAGACACCAGAGCGGCGAGAAACATCTGCACAAGACCATGGCTAATTACAATAAGCTGAAACAATATAACGAGATCCACTATGAGGTGGTTGCGTTTATTAAGGATATGGCCAGTAACTATCAATGGGCTGATTTAATTATCTGTCGTTCTGGAGCCTTAACAGTCAGTGAAATTGCCGCTGCCGGACTGGCTTCTATACTGGTGCCATTTCCCTATGCAGTGGATGATCATCAGACAGCTAATGCGACCTATCTGGCTGATCAGGGAGCGGCTATTTTAATTCAGCAAAAGGATCTGGAAAAGCAGCAACTGGCGGAATTATTAAGCACTTTAAACAAGCAGAAAATTATGACAATGTCCGTTAAAGCAAGACAGCTTTCTATTACCGATGCGGCTGAGATTGTCGCCCGCAAATGTCTGAGTCTGGCAGGGTAGAAACCAAATGAATAAAAATTATAACGAACAGGCAACCATTAATAATCATCCTGAGCTGACTATGGGCAGGATCCGGCATATCTATTTTATTGGTATTGGTGGTGCTGGTATGAGCGGTATTGCAGAAGTAATGCTTAATATGGGGTATCAGGTCTCAGGTTCAGATCTTAACCTGTCAAAAGTAACTGAACGTTTAAGCAAAGCCGGGGTAAAAGTATATCAGGGACATAATGCACATCAGGTAGAAGAGGCGCAGGTTATTGTTACTTCTACCGCAGTCAGTCAGGATAATCCTGAAGTACTCAGAGCGAGAGAATTAAGAATACCTATTATTCCACGTGCCGAAATGCTGGCAGAATTAATGCGTTTTCAGTTTGGCATTGCTATTGCTGGCACTCATGGCAAGACCACAACTACCTCGCTGGTGGCCAGTGTATTAGCGGAAGGCGGCCTGGATCCAACCTTTGTTATTGGCGGTAAACTCAATAGCGCAGGTACCAATGCCAAACTGGGAGCCAGTAAATATCTGGTGGCAGAAGCGGATGAAAGTGATGCTTCATTTCTACATCTACAGCCGATGATATCCGTGGTAACCAATATTGAAGCGGATCATATGGACACCTATGGTGGTGATTTTGACAAACTGAAATCTACCTTTAACGAGTTCCTGCATCAACTGCCTTTTTATGGTCTGGCGGTATTGTGCATCGATGATCCGGTCGTTGCAGAGCTGGTGGATAAAATTTCAAAACCGGTCAAGACCTATGCTTTGAATAATGATGATGCTGATGTCAAGGCATTTGATATTGAGCAGAAGTTTAATCAGACAGCCTTTAAAGTATCCTGTAAGGATGCTCAGGGTAAGCATAAAGACTGGTTAAATATTACCTTAAATATGCCCGGTTTACATAATGTTCAAAATGCCCTGGCTGCTATTACTATTGCCGATGAACTGGGCGTAGAAAAAAACAAAATTGCTCAGGCGCTGGAAAAATTTGAAGGGATTGGACGACGTTTTCAAATGTATGGCAACATGGATTTTGAGGGGACTAAAGCCATGCTGATAGATGATTATGGCCATCATCCTACAGAGGTCAGTGCTACGATTAAAGCCATTCGAGAAGGCTGGCCTGAAAAGCGACTGGTGGTATTATTTCAGCCTCATCGTTATACCCGGACCAGAGATTTATTTGAAGACTTTGTCCATGCTTTAAGTCAGGTTGATCAGCTTGTTTTGCTGGAAGTCTATTCAGCAGGAGAAGACTCCATTACCGGCGCGGATTCAAGAGCATTAAGCCGCTCAATACGCAACCGGGGTAAGGTTGATCCGATTTTTGTAGAGGATCATAATGAAATTAATAATGTCTTAATTGAGACTATAAAAGAGGGTGATATTTTACTGACTCTGGGTGCCGGTAATGTGGGTGCTATTGGTGCCGCTATTTATGAGCGGTTTAAATCAGCATCATGAAACACTCTGCAGTAACTAATTTGCAGCAGCAATTGCTAACAGCAATAGACACGGGTCAGCTGAGCGGGCAATTAAAAATAAATGAACCCATGTCGCGTTATACAACCTGGCGAATTGGCGGTATGGCTGAATGTTTTTATCAGCCTGGATCAATAGGTGATTTACAGAGCTTATTGAAATTAGTCGCACCAGCAGTACCTGTGTACTGGATTGGTCTGGGCAGTAATTTATTAATAAGAGATAACGGACTAAAAGGTCTGGTGATTAATACTAACGGAGTGTTAAATCAGTTGAACATAAGATGCGAAACTCAGAGTCATAAGACCCTCTGTTATCTGCAAGCAGAGGCCGGACTTAGCTGTGCTGTTTTTTCACGCAAAGCGGCCAGGCAGGGGCTTAATGGGGCGGAGTTTCTATCTGGAATTCCCGGTACAATTGGCGGTGCACTGGCAATGAATGCCGGTGCCTTTGGCGGAGAAACATGGCGGCAGGTCATTAGTGTTGATATGATCGATCGTCATGGAAATATTAGTCACCGGAGTCCGGAAGAATTTAATATTAATTATCGTCATGTTGAATATAAAAATAATACTCAACAGCAGTGGTTTATTCGCGCTACCTTCTGTTATGAACAAAATGAGGTAGAACTGCAACAAAGTAAACAGGAAATAAAAAATTTATTAAAGAAACGTGCCCGGACACAACCAACAACACAGGCCAATGCGGGATCTGTTTTTAAAAATCCTCCCGGTGATCATGCCGCACGTTTAATTGAAGACTGCGGACTGAAAGGTAAATCAATCAATGGAGCACAGGTTTCAGAAAAACACGCCAACTTTATTATTAATACCGGCCGGGCAACTGCCGGTGATGTGGAAGCACTTATTGAGCTTATTCAGGAACGTGTGTTGTATAAACACGGGATAAAACTGCAAACAGAAGTACATTTTATGGGTGATAAATAATGGCTGCTGATAGTAACAACTTTGGCCGGGTTGCAGTCTTAATGGGCGGTGATTCTGCTGAGCGTGAGGTTTCCTTAAATAGTGGTCAGGCTGCACTTGATGCGCTGTTACGCAAGGGGATTGATGCTTTTGCTCTGGATGTGCATTTTAAACAGACAGATACTCATCCGGCTATCTGTCAGCAGCTTACTGAGGCTGATATTGATACGGCTTTTATTGCGCTGCATGGCAGGGGCGGAGAAGATGGTGTTATTCAGGGCGTACTGCAGGCACTGGAAATACCTTATACCGGCTGTAATGTTTCCGCCTCTGCCATTGGTATGGACAAGCTGCGTAGCAAATTATTGTGGGCCGGCAGTGATCTCCCGACCCCGGCGTTTGAACTGATTAAAGCCAGCGATATTGATGCTGATAAACAGGAGTTACTGGAGCCACTGGCAAAAAAACTGGAGTTTCCGGTTATGGTCAAACCTGCTCATGAAGGATCAAGCATTGGTATGAATAAGGCGGATAATGCTGAATCATTATGGCAGGCACTTAAAACAGCTGCCGGTTATGACAGTGAAATTCTGGTGGAAAAATGGATTGTAGGTCAGGAATATACAGGGGCAGTTCTTGATGGTGTTGTAATGCCTCTGATCCGTCTTGAAACCCCCAGAGATTTTTATGATTATCAGGCTAAGTATTTAAGTGATGACACCATTTATCATTGTCCCTGTGGCATTGATAAGTCTCTGGAACATCAATACCAGAAGCTGGTATTAGAGGCTTTTGATAGAATTGGTGCCAGTGGCTGGGGTCGGGTTGATTTTATGTGTGATGAACTGGGTAGCCCCTGGTTGATAGAAATTAATACGGTGCCGGGTTTAACCGATCATAGTCTGGTACCCATGGCAGCCAGAGAAAAAGGTATTGAGTTTGATGAGCTGATTTTTAAAATTTTACAAACTGCAGAATGCCGTTTGTAGCAATGTGTTTAAACTATTATGCGTGAGCCAGATGAACAGGTGGAAACAACACAAACTGGACGGATACTGCTTAAAATTACGCTTGCAGTAATGATGTTGGGTTTGCTTGCTGGCAGTGTGTTTTTTATAAACTGGCTGTACACGCCGGGAAGCTTTCCGATTACAAAAATTGAGCTGGTTAATCATCTGGAAAATCAGCAAAGCAGGGAATTGCAGAAAGTATCTGCTCAGGCAATAAAGGGTGGCTTTTTCAGCCTGGATGTTGAACAGTTTCGAAATGAACTGCTGCGGACTCTACCCTGGGTTAAGGCGGTATCAGTCAGAAAAATATGGCCGGACAGGCTGCTGGTCTCTATTGAGGAGTATAAGCCGGTGGTTCGCTGGCAATCGGTAGTGAGAAAGACGGACAATACTGCAACTGATAATGAACAATATGAACTATTAAGTAATGAAGGGCTGATATTTAAACCAGAGCTAAGTTCAGAACAGAAAAAAAGATTTAATCGTCTGGCTTTATTGCAGGGTCCTGATGGTCGTTCAAAAGAAATAATGCAGGCCTGTTATAAGATGAATGAACATTTAAAACGTATCGGTCTTGCTATTAGAAAATGCGGTATGAATGCCCGGCGAACCTGGATGCTTGAACTGGTTAATGGCATGGAAATAAAACTGGGTAAAGAAAAAAATATGCAGAAGCTGGATAGATTGATTAGAGCTTTTAATGGGCAGTTAAAAGCCTATAGGGATTTAGTGGCCTATGCGGATTTACGTTATTCAAATGGCTTTAGTATTAAATGGAACACCAGTCATTTATTAAAAAATGAAATGGAATCTTCTACTCATGCGGTTTCTAATGCAGTAGAACGGTATTCGAAAAAGCATTAAGACTATGTCATTTTAAAAGCGGCATTTTAAGATCATGTATTTTAGAACAGGCATTAAAGAACAGGAACGGGAATAAAAAGGCATTATGACTAAGCGAAGTGATAAACGTTTAATTGTTGGACTGGATATTGGTACCTCTAAGGTTTCTGCTATTGTTGCCGAAGTTGGATGCGATGGTGATATAGAAATTATCGGTATGGGTAAACACGCAGCCAGAGGTATGAAAAAAGGTGTGGTGATTAATATTGAATCTACCGTACAGTCCATAAAACGAGCCATTGAAGAAGCAGAGCTGATGGCTGGATGCGAAATTCATTCTGTATTTGCAGGCGTAGCCGGTAGTCATATTAACAGTCTTAATTCTCATGGCATGGTAGCAATTCGTGATAAGGAAGTCAGTACGGATGATCTGGAACGGGTTATGGATGCTGCCAGAGCTGTAGCTATACCCACCGATCAGAAAATACTGCATGTCCTGCCCCAGCAGTTTTTAATTGATGATCAGGAAGGTATTCGTGAACCGATAGGTATGTCTGGTGTGAGGCTGGAGGTTGACGTACATATGGTGACAGGTGCTGAAAGCGCGGTACAGAATATTATTAAATGCATACATCGCTGCGATCTGGAAGTGGATGATATTATTCTGGAGCAGCTGGCATCAAGTTATTCCGTATTGACGGAAGATGAAAAAGAACTGGGTGTCTGCATGGTGGATATCGGTGGTGGTACCACAGATGTAGCCATTCTCATTAATGGTGCTATTCGTCATACCAAGGTCTTTCCTGTGGCTGGCGATCAGGTTACTAATGATATTGCTGTGGCATTAAGAACACCCACTAAATACGCAGAGGACATTAAGATTAAACATGCCTGTGCATTACGTCAGCTGACTAATCCGGAAGAAACAATTGAGGTGCCTAGCGTAGGTGACCGTCCTCCCCGTCGTCTGGCAAGGCAGGTTCTGGCAGAAGTCGTGGAACCTCGATATGAAGAACTGTTTACGCTGATTAAAAATGAATTGCAGCGTAGTGGTCTGGAAGAATTTTGTGCATCCGGTGTGGTTTTGACTGGAGGTAGTTCAAAAATGGAAGGGGCTGTGGAACTGGCAGAAGAAGTTTTTCATATGCCGGTACGTATAGGAGTACCTCTGGAAATAGAAGGATTAACCGATATGGTTAAGGATCCGCGTTTTGCAACAGGCGTGGGTCTGATTCTGTTTGGAAAGCAGAATCAGGAGCATGTTGGCTTTGAGTTTTCGGAAAGCAGAGGCTTTTCGGCTATTCTGGCCAGAATGAAAAAATGGTTTCAGGGTAATTTTTGACTCTGACTGGAACTAGTGGTTCAGGGATGGTTGGGATGTCTAAAGTGTGTGTTTTAGATAAATTTTTAATTTTAAATAGTTTTTATATTTTTCATTGGCTGTGAAATATAAAGAAGGAGTAAGTTGAAATGTTTGAATTAATGGATACAACAAGTGAT
>JALSUJ010000496.1 GCA_027071355.1 Gammaproteobacteria bacterium
GAATAGTTACCATTAATTTTTAATTTTATAGGCTATGGATTTAAATTCTGTTAGCAAATCAGTAATTTCTTCGCTATTGCAGAAATCCTGTCCAATCCGTTCCGGATTACACCGGATCTGAAACACCAGCTCTTTTTTTGTTTCTGAGGCCCGGGTATCCAGTAATGTCAGACTCATGGCAATATCCTGATGTTTGACTGGTTCATCAGTCACTACTATTCGATCGGTATGGTAAATAATAGCACGGGTCGAAAACTCTTTGATAAAGTCGATAGAACGATCCCATAATAAACGGCATTGCTCTTTACTTAAACAATTGAGCCTGGTGGCATGTAATTTTCGGGCTTCACTGGGTGTCGACAGACTGTACTTCAGACGGCTGGATTTACTGATCATAAAACGTTCTACATCGTGTGCAAATACCTTTTTAATTTCTCTGGTTTTTGCCTCTTCAGAGCTGATTTGTGCCTGAAGGTTGCGGATTTCATTTCGACTGGTGTCCAGTTTCTGCGCTAATGGGGCTGAAATCTGTCTGCCTGAGCGTTCGGTATTAGCCGCCTGCCTGACCAGATTGCCAAACTGACGTTTTTTTAATTCGATAGTAGACTGAAGAATTTTTGAACGGGAATTGATAATATCCAGTTTGGATTTAAGGGAATTTAACAAATCATCAATAGTAAGATAGGTTTTTAATAAAATCTGATCATATTCTTTAGACTTACGCTTTTGATCCGCTTCAAGCTTTAATAAATTAGCCAGTTCTTTTTCAGACTGAATTTCTTCTCTGGTTTTAGCCCGTTCTTTTACCTTACGGGTAATACCGGTCTCATCAATATAGCGGATGCGTTTATTATAATATTCTCTGGGTACCCGATTACCGCACTCTGTTAAGCCTTCTGCATTTTTCCAGCATTTTATATAAGTGGAATTTTGAGCGAATCCCATGCTAGCAGTAAGCAGAGCAGAAATACTACAGATAAGAACAACAGCAGGTCTAAAAGTTTTTTGCAGTATAAAAAATAAATTCTTTTTAAGAAGTTTTAGTATAAACATATATAATAAAAATGTAATGATCCGTATAAGGGAATTATAATTGTTTGCCTTATTTTAGTTAATGTATAACAGATGTACAAATAATAGCAATGAATAAAAGCAGTTTATATGTCAATTAGTGAGCAAATTCTCTTATTTGTGGTTTCCTATATTGCCAACACTTTTTCTGCCTTTGCCGGTGGTGGAGCAGGCCTGATACAACTGCCGGTGCTGATATTCCTGGGCCTGATGTTCAGTACAGCTCTGGCGACCCATAAAGTGGCCAGTGTGGCTCTGGGGGTTGGGGCCACTATTCGTCACCTGCGTTCAGGTAATCTGGATTTTAATTTTGCGCTGTTTGTTCTGTTATGCGGCATACCAGGTGTTATTGCCGGAGGTTTTATAATTGTTCAGATCCCGGAAATGGCAGCACGTTTTGCGTTGGGCGTATTAACCATTTCACTGGGTATTTATTCCTGGTTAAAACCTGATATGGGACAGCATTTAAAGGCCATTAATCGCTCACGTCGAGGTATGATTATTGGTGGGCTGATGCTCTGTTTTATAGGAGTATTAAACGGCTCCCTCACTTCAGGCACAGGCCTGTTTGTTACCATGTGGCTGATTAGATGGTTTGGACTGGATTATAAAGCGGCTGTGGCTTATACGCTGGTTCTGGTGGGGGTATTCTGGAACGGCACCGGAGCTATTACTCTGGGAATGCTCAGCAATATTCAATGGGACTGGCTGCCGGCTTTATTAGCAGGTTCTTTACTGGGTGGTTTTAGCGGGGCTCATCTGGCTATTGTTGCAGGTAATCGCTGGATTAAACGGGTGTTTGAAGTGATTACTATTGCCGTGGGTTTAAAGCTTATTTTTTAGTATCTATTCAGATCATCGAAAATCCGCAACAGGAATGGATGGATTCACGGTTTCTTTAGCAAGGAATACCCCCATTACTGTTACTAGAGTGTAAAGGTGAACTAGCTGAGTAGTTACATTTTTTAAATCTATTACTGGCCTAAACCAAGATTTCGACAAATTTCCAAAGTTGTTTTGCTCTGATTCAAAGTATAAAAATGCAGACCGGGTGCTCCGGCGGCCAGTAGTTGTTCACATAATCTGCTCACTACATCCAGACCTAAAGCTTTAATGGATTCAATATCATCACCATAGCTTTCCAGACGTCGAGCCAGCCAGCGGGGAATTTCTGCTCCACACATATCAGAAAAACCAGCCAGACGGGAGTAATTGGTAATGGGCATAATACCGGGAACAATGGGTTTATCCAGTCCAGCCTGTTCACAACTGTCCACATAATACCGATAGGCATCAATATTAAAAAAATACTGGGTAATCGCGCTGTCAGCACCGGCATTCATTTTGGTAACAAAATGCTCTAAATCACTACGAGCATTTTTAGCCTGAGGGTGAACCTCAGGATAGGCGGCTACTTCAATGTGAAAATGGCTGCCGGTCTCGGCGCGAATAAATTCCACCAGTTCGTTGGCATAACGAAATTCACCAATATCTCGATTACCGGAAGGTAAATCACCACGCAGGGCCACAATGCGATTGATACCCATATTAATAAAGGTATTCAGCAGATCACCCAGACCATCCCGGGTTGCACCAATACAGGATAAATGCGGTGCCGCAGAAAAACCGGCATCTTTAATACTCATTACGGTATTAATAGTCCCTTCCTGAGTGCTGCCACCGGCACCATAGGTGACAGAATAATACAGAGGGTTTAAAACACTAAGTTCATCACGAACCTGAGCCAGTTTTTTTGCCCCTTCTTCAGTCTTGGTGGGAAAAAATTCAAAACTGATGGGTTGTGGATATTGTTGTTGTGATTTCATAAAAGTCGTAAGTCGTAAGTCGTAAGTTATAAGTTGAAAGTCGAAAGTTGTAAGTCTTAAGTCAGGTGAACGACTTACGACTGATGACTTATGACTTTAATATCGATAATGATCAGGCTTATAGGGACCTTCCTGTGGAACACGAATGTAATCAGCCTGTTCCTTGCTCAAAAGAGTCAGATTAGCACCAATTTTTAATAGATGTAAATGAGCTACTTTTTCATCCAGGTGTTTGGGCAGGACATAAACCTGATTGTCGTATTTGTCACTATGCTGCCATAGTTCAATTTGTGCCAGAACCTGATTCGTAAATGAGGCTGACATAACAAAACTTGGATGACCTGTTGCACAGCCCAGATTGACCAGACGACCTTCCGCCAGAAGAATAATACGTTTACCATCCGGGAAAATAACATGATCAACCTGAGGTTTAATGTTTTCCCACTCATACTGACGTAAGGCTTCAACCTGAATTTCTGAATCAAAATGACCAATATTACAGACAATAGAATCGTTTTTCATAGCCTGCATATGGTCGTGGGTGATAATGTCGATATTACCGGTAGTGGTGACAAAAATATCAGCTTTATCAGCGACAGTGTCCATAGTAACCACACGATAACCTTCCATCGCCGCCTGTAAGGCACAGATAGGATCAATTTCAGTTACCCAGACAGTTGCGCCCATGCCGCGAAACGCCTGTGCGCAGCCTTTGCCCACATCACCATAACCACAAACCACAGTAATTTTGCCAGCAATCATGACATCTGTTGCACGCTTGATACCATCTATCAGTGATTCACGACAACCATACAGGTTATCAAATTTGGATTTGGTTACCGAGTCATTGACATTAAAGGCAGGTACTTTTAATTCGCCTTTTTCAGCCATTTCATATAAACGGTGCACACCGGTAGTGGTTTCTTCAGACAGGCCTTTAATGTCGGTTAATAATTCAGGATGATCATCGTGAATCATCTGAGTCAGGTCGCCGCCGTCATCCAGGATCATATTGGGTGTCCAGCCGTCAGGGCCGTGAATAGTCTGTTCAATACACCAGATAAATTCCTCTTCGGTTTCACCTTTCCAGGCAAAGGTAGGAATACCGGCAGCAGCCATAGCTGCAGCAGCGTGATCCTGAGTAGAGAAAATATTACAGGAAGACCAGCGAACCTCTGCGCCCAGAGCGGTTAGCGTTTCCATTAATACGGCCGTCTGAATGGTCATATGTAAACAACCGGCAATGCGGGCACCTTTAAGTGGCTGTAATGAACCGTATTCTTCACGAAGTGCCATCAATCCGGGCATTTCCTGTTCGCCAATTAGAACTTCTTTTCTTCCCCAGTCGGCAAGACTGATATCTGCTACTTTATAATCTGACATGTTGTACCTTTAAAAATAAGTCGTAAGTCGTAAGTCACAGGCTGCACATTCAGGGTGCAGCAGGAGACATATATTGTGTTGTTTTAGAGACTCGCACTGTCTTTTAATGCGCTGGCCTTATCGGTTTGTTCCCAGCTGAACTGTGGTTCTTCACGGCCGAAGTGGCCGTATGCTGCAGTAGCACGGTAAATGGGGCGCAGTAAATTCAGCATTTTAACCAGGCCGCCGGCACGTAAATCAAAGTGCTCATTAATTAATTCGACCAGTCGAGCGTCATCCACTTTGCCGGTGCCAAACGTGTCAACTGAAATAGAAGTCGGTTGTGATACCCCAATGGCATAGGATACCTGAATTTCACAGCGATCAGCCAGACCTGCTGCCACAATATTTTTAGCAACATAGCGTCCGGCATAGGCCGCACTACGATCCACTTTGGATGGATCTTTTCCGGAAAAGGCACCACCGCCATGACGTGCCATACCACCATAGGTATCGACAATAATTTTACGTCCCGTCAGACCGCAGTCACCCACAGGTCCGCCAATAACAAAACGTCCTGTTGGATTAATATGAAATTTGGTGTCTTTACTAAGCCACTTTTCCGGCAGTACCGGTTTAATAATTTCGTCCATAACCGCTTCGCGCAGGGTATCGGTACTGATTTCATCAGTATGTTGAGTGGATAAAACTACCGCATCAATTCCGACTGGCATACCGTTTTCATAACGGAAAGTGACCTGACTTTTGGCATCCGGACGCAGCCAGTCCAGTAGACCGCTTTTACGTACATGCGCCTGGCGCTTGACCAGTTGATGAGCATAAGTAATAGGTGCCGGCATCAGAACATCGGTTTCATTGCTGGCATAACCGAACATCAGTCCCTGATCTCCTGCGCCCTGCTCATGGTTGTCAGATTCGTTCACACCCATGGCAATATCAGCAGACTGTTTATCAATTGAGGTTAATACGGCACAGGATTCATAGTCAAAGCCCATATCCGAGTGGTTATAGCCTATGTCCTTAATAGTGTTGCGGACAATGGCCTGCATATCAACATAAGAAGAAGTGGTAATCTCGCCTGACAGGATAACCATACCAGTATTGATCATGGTTTCACAGGCAACCCGGGCGGTTTTGTCTTCTGTTAAAATGGCATCGAGAACGGCATCTGAAATCTGGTCGGCGACTTTATCCGGGTGACCTTCGGAAACAGATTCAGATGTAAACAGGTGGCTATTGGCCATAATTGGAAATCCTTTAACTATATATTTGGACTAATGCTTAAATTATGAAAGACATAATGTCCTTCAATATAAAATGATCCACTAAGTGTAAGACTTATTGTAGAAACTTTAAATAATTTTAATAACTTTGTATGAAAAATTGAAAAAAATTCATACTTTTTAGTAATCAATAGCTATAAAATAAGCTTTTATACATCTGTAATATTAATTTAAGGAGTCACAATGGTCAGCCTGGAAACGCCAGTCTGTGAATTTGGTAAACCTGCGCTAGAGTTTTCATTGCCTGATGTGGACGGCAAACTCTGGTCATTGCAGGATTGTGTGGGTGAAAAAGGTCTGCTGGTGATGTTTATCTGTAATCATTGCCCCTATGTTAAGGCTATTCGTGAACGTCTGGTAAGAGATACCCGGGCATTAAAAGCTCTGGGCGTGAACAGTGTAGCCATTATGTCTAATGATCCCACTCAATATGAAGAGGATTCCCTGCAAAACATGAAAAAAGTGGCACAGGAATATGCTTTTCCGTTTCCTTATTTACTGGATGCATCTCAGCAGGTTGCGAAACAATATGGGGCAGTCTGTACCCCAGATTTTTTTGGTTACAATAAGGATTTGGCATTACAGTATCGCGGGCGTCTGGATGCTTCACGCAAGGAAACAGCCGCAGGAGATGTTAAACGGGACCTATTTGATGCCATGAAACAGGTTGCTCAAACCGGTCATGGGCCAAAACAGCAGATACCCAGTATGGGCT
>JALSUJ010000497.1 GCA_027071355.1 Gammaproteobacteria bacterium
TTTTTACATTGATCATACCCTAGGTATTGTTGTTGGTAGAGCACATCTTGGAGAACGCCTTTATTTATCACAAAATTGCACCATAGGAAGTAATCCAGGTCAGACAGATTATCCAACCCTTGGCGAAGACAACTATCTAATGGCAAATGTAACTTTGGTTGGCAATGTTAAAACATGTGATAGGGTTATTTTTGCTACTGGTAGTTTTGCGAAAGATATAGAAGTGCCATCAGATAGCATTGTTTTTGGTAGATCGCCTAATAACATAATAAAAAATCTGAAATATGATGCTTTTAAAAAAGCAAGCCCTTTTATGGGTCTATCATAAAGATTGTGTAAATAGTGTTTGTTAATGATGCTTTGCAATTGGTAGTAAGTCGTTAGACTTGCAAGCAATGCAAAGCATAGAAAAGGAAATACTATGACTACTAAAACTACTAAAAAATCTAAAGACACACTATCACCTAAGTTAATCGAAGAAATCTTACAGCACGCTGATGGGAAAGAATTATTTGGCGCGGAAGGCTTTTTTCAGCAACTCAAGCGCGGGCTAGTTAATGGCATGCTTGAGGGTGAGATGGAGCATCATCTTGGCTATCAAAAGCATGATAAATCCTATAAAGCAGCAGATAACCGCCGTAATGGTCATTACTCTAAAACCGTAATTGCTGGTGATGATACACTAGATATTGCCGTGCCTCGTGATCGTGACGGCGAGTTTGAGCCAAAGCTTATACCCAAGGGTGTGCGCCAGTTTGATGGTTTTGATGATAAGGTAATATCGCTTTATGCGCGTGGTATGACTATGCGAGAAATCCAGGAGCATTTATATGAAATCTATGGCACACAAGTAAGTCACGAGCTAATTTCCAGTGTCACAGATAGGGTTATAACGGAAGTAAATGCATGGCAAAACCGCCCCTTAGAAAGCGTATATCCTATTATTTACCTCGATTGCATTCACATCAAAACCCGCGATAATCATATAATTTGCAACAAAGCAGTTTATATTGCACTAGCTGTAAATATGGAAGGTAAAAAGGAAGTTTTGGGCTTGTGGATTAGCAAAAATGAGGGTGCAAAGTTCTGGTTACAAGTCGTGACAGAGCTTAAAAATAGAGGCGTTGAAGATATCCTGATTGCTTGTGTTGATGGGCTTAAAGGCTTTGAGGAAGCTATTACCAGCGTATTTCCACAAACAATGGTTCAGCTGTGCATTGTTCATATGGTTAGAAATAGCTTAAGATTTGTGCCATGGAAAGATAAGAAAGCTGTTGCCCGTGACCTAAAATCCATATATTCCGCACCATCTGAGGAAGCTGCAAAGTTAGAATTGCAAAACTTCCGTGATAAGTGGGACGATAAATATCCAACAATATCAGACATATGGCAGAGAAACTGGAGTGGCATAGTGCCATGTTTAGCTTTCCCAGAGTTCATCAAAAAAGCAATTTACACAACTAATGCTATTGAGGCTGTAAATCGCCAAATTCGTAAAATTATTAAAAGTAAAGGAGTTTTTCCAAATGATAATGCCGTAAAAAAATCTTTGTTTTTAGCATTGCAAAATGCTCAGAAAAAGTGGAATATGCCTATCAGAAATTGGGCGCAAGCACTTAACCAATTCGCGATCCTGTTTAATGATAGAATCAAATTTTAATTGCTACTTACACAATCTATCTGACAGCCTCTTGCCGTCAGCTAATTAAACTGGTTGACGGCATTTTTTACTTTTTTGTCATCGTTACCATATTATTT
>JALSUJ010000498.1 GCA_027071355.1 Gammaproteobacteria bacterium
CCGCTTGAGTTTCCCGGCGGTACCATAGGCTCTCTTGCAATACATGGTACTGTTAATGACTTGGCGGTTTCCGGTGCCACACCCAAATACCTCAGTCTTAATGCCTTTATAGAAGAAGGGCTGGCCGTTGAACAACTGGAGCGTATTATCAAAAGTATGGCTGAAGCCGCACAACAATCTGGTGTTGCCATTGTAACCGGTGACACCAAAGTTGTACCCAAAGGCGAATGTGCCGGTGTTTTTTTTGCCACCAGCGGTATTGGCATTAAAGAAAAAAATATCAATCTGGGACTGGATCAGATCCAAACTGGTGACCAGATCCTGGTCAGCGGCTGTGTTGGTGATCACGGCACTGCGGTTATGCTGGCCAGAGAACAGTTTGGACTTAAAGGCAGCCTGCAGTCCGATGCCGATTCTGTTTATCCTCTAACAAAAGCTCTGCTTGAGCTGCCCGGTTTACGTTTTATGCGTGATCCCACTCGCGGAGGTCTGGCCAGTGTCTGTTATGAAATCAGTCAGGCAATTAGCCAGGAAGTACACTTATTCGAGCATAAAATTCCACTCCATGAACAGGTTGAAAGTGTCTGTGAAATACTCGGCTATGATCCCTTATACCTGGCCTGTGAAGGCCGGGTCGTTGCTATTGTTGCAAAACAAAATGCACCTCAGGCTTTAAGTCAATGGCGACAGTTATCAACTGGAAAAGACGCACAGATCATTGGTGAAATAAGAAAGGGTTCTGCCCATGTTGTTCTGGAAACCGAACTGGGCGGTGAACGAATTTTACAGGAACTGGAAGACGATCCCCTGCCAAGAATTTGTTAAGGAATTTATAAATGGGGGGAGTACCATAGCAACCCTGCTGTAAAACTTACCAGTCTTGATGAAAATCATGATGTTTTAGCCAAGAAGACAGCAGAAAATATTTTCAAACAAATGCAACAAACTGTATAAATTGTCTCACTGTGCAATGATTACCAAATAACATCATTGCACAGTGAAAACACATCTAAAGTGTGCGATCCACAACTTAATCTGACACTTCTTCTTGACTAGAAGAGAGTTACCCGTTTTGATAAAGGTCTCGAATCTTTCATTCAGTATTTAGCGAATTTGAAGCATCTGCTTTTGGAAATTTTAGTGGTGGTTCATTGTTTAAATGTGAAACTGTTCTAAGAATCCCTCCTACCAATTCTGATACTGATGAACCAGGTTCATCTCCATCATGGACAAACTTATTTCTCTCCATAACACCTGAAATTGCCAGTTCAATATCAGCAGCAGATACCCCTGCCAACGATGCAACTAATGAAATTCTAGTTGGTAGTGGAGTTTTCCAGAAACTATCCATGTATTTTTCATTTTCAGGAGCATCTCTCATAGATTTTCGTATATGTTCCTCTATCGATAAGTCAATAGCCGTCACAGATTCAAGTAAGGAGTGAGAGAAACGCTTTTCATCAAGCAGCATATTTGCCCTTGAAGCAAAAACAGATGATATTGAAGGTTCAAATTCATCATTCAATAATTGTCCAAGATGAGACCAAGATTCTTTGCTAATATATTCCTTTTCATGACATGTAGATATGAATACGGGTAAGCGCAGAGTTTTAATTCCTTTTATTCCTGGAATAAATTCACCAGAATCATTTTCAGTTAAGTGCCACATCATATTTAAATCAGAACAATGGTTCGCTAAGTCAAGACACCTACTATCAAATTTCTGATAAATTCTTATCCAATATTGAC
>JALSUJ010000499.1 GCA_027071355.1 Gammaproteobacteria bacterium
TACTTGACGATCCTCGGACGAGGAGACCTACGGTTTTACTTTGGTTAAGAAGGTTGAATTTTATATTTAGCCACTTCACTTTGACAAAATTGGAGTGTTCCAGGCAGGCTTATAGCCATGAACACCTCAGCATAGGATGACAAAATACGACTGAAAGTCGCTTTGTTGGTATCAGACAATCAGTAATGAGCAATAGGAGCCAGTGTGGGCATTGGTATTGAATCGCTAGCGGTGAAATGCGTTTAATGAATCAAGACCAACTGATGCGAAAGCGTTTGTCAAACTGGTTTTCATTGGTCAAGAGCGAAAGCTAGGGGATCGAAGATGATTAGATACCGTCGTAGTCCTAGCCGTAAACGATCATGACTCGGGATTGGGGGTTGTTGTAATGACATTCTCAGGACCGTCCGAGAAATCAAAGTTTTTGATGTCTGGGGGGAGTATGTCCGCAAGGATGAAACTTAAAGGAATTGACGGAAGGGCACCACCAGGGGTGGAGCATGCGGCTCAATTTGACTCAACACGGGAGAACTTACCAGGTCTAGACAGAGGGATGAATGACAGATTGAAAGCTTTTTCATGATTCTCTGGGTGGTGGTGCATGGCCGTTCTTGGTTCGTGGAGTGATTTGTCCGGTTAATTCCCTAAACGAGCGAGACCTTAGCCTACTAACCTAGAAGAGTTGATCCTAGATCGGCTGCTTCTTCTTAGAGGGACGGAGTGTGTTGAACACTCGGAAGTTTGAGGCCAAAACAGGTCTGTGATGCCCTTTGATATCCTGGGCTGCACGCGTGCTACAATGGATGAAGCAACGAGTATGAATGCAAGACCGAAAGGTCCTGCTAATCTTGAAACTCATTCGTGACTGGGATAGCTGATTGAAATTATTTGGCTTGAACGAGGAATCCCTTGTAAGCGCATGTCATCAACATGCGTTGAATACGTCCCTGCCCTTTGTACACACCGCCCGTCGCTGCTACCGATGGATGATTCAATGAGGTAGTGGGAGATGTAACGTTGCTTCGGTAACGAATATATCAAACATTCCCGAATTGGATTATCTAGAGGAAGCAGAAGTCGTAACAAGGTAGCCGTTGATGAATCAGCGGCTGGATCATTTCTGGAAAATGATGTTGTGAAGATGAGATGACTGCTTTTTTAAAGATTGTGTCTCTCACTTCCAACTCCTACCCTTTATTGGGAGTTTTTATAACATAAACTATTAATATTTTAAGAAAAGCTTCGGCTATTCTACTTTCAAAAAACCTCGAGTTTTTTCATAACCAATTAAAAAAACAAATTTTGGCGATGGATACCTCGGCTCTCTTGACGATGAAGAACGCAGCGAACCGCGATATGTGGTGTGAATTGCAGACGTGAATCATCAAATCTTTGAACGCAAACTGCGCAAGGTGTACTTCGGTAGAACTTGCATGTGAACTTGAGGGTTGTAACAAGAATTGTTTTGTTTTTTTTTGTAAAAAGAAAAGCAAGACAGATCGAATGGGTCGTAAAGCAGCAATGCTTTTCACCTTGAATTTAGGAAAGAATTTATTTTTGTATTGAAATGACAATTTCTTTCAAGTGTTTTATTTCGGTAAAACCAAAGAATTTAACAAAAAAACCTCAGCTTCGCAAGATCACTTTCGGAACGGAAGCATCTTAATACGAAAAGGAAAAGAAACCAACAGGGATTCCCCTAGTAACGGCGAGTGAAGAGGGAAGAGTCCAAAATGCCAATCTGTC
>JALSUJ010000500.1:0-881 GCA_027071355.1 Gammaproteobacteria bacterium
TCTCTTTAAGAATTTTCATTTTATTTTCCTGCGGTCTAGGCCATTTATTTATCTGCACACCCAAAGCCAGTAACTCATGTGCCATTTGCGAATTTGGCTGAATCAGTTCTTCATAACACCCGTCAGTATCATGATTTTCGTAGTAAAGGAAAGAATAAGGGGTTTCGCCAGGCAATGCATTTTGCATGGCATCGATACGGTATTTCAGAAATTGTAAAAAAGCCGGGTAAATCGCTCTTAAACTGTTTGATGTGTACCAGTAATCATACACTTCATCAACAAACTGGTATATCTCCTCTATATCAGGCATTGATGAAAAACCACGAATAAGCCGTAGTGCTTCCGGCCAGCTTATGTACTTATTACAGTCCCAGGATATCTGATATCGATCATTACTCTTTATATACTGGAAACTTATCGAGAAACGTTCATTTCCTCTCCAGAACCATTTTATTTTTCTGGCAAGATCGAGTTCTTCCGGCATCATGCCATATTTTATTTCACGTTCAACTGCAATGCGCGCAGAACTCCAGCCATTATCAAAAAATACTTTTTGCAGGAGCGTAAGGTACTTCTCTTCCCAGTTTATTCTGCCAAGAACCTCTATTGCGACCTGCCTGGACCGCTCATCACGGCTAATCTTTCCATCACTCTGAACCTCAGACCCCATATCCTGACAAGCCTGCTCATCAAACTCAAACAGAAAATCTAGATCAGTGTCGTCGTGCCAGTCACGCTCATCAGACTCTTTATCATCAAAAAACAAGGGAGCCTGTACATGCTCATCAATATCACTTTCAACATCCCTTGACTCATCACTTTCAAACAGGTCAGCCGCAAGGATTTCCTCTTCCAGCTCATGCTCAAAATCTTCCTCAGCC
>JALSUJ010000500.1:891-1746 GCA_027071355.1 Gammaproteobacteria bacterium
TTTTGAAACTCATTATAATTTTCATCTGATAATGGCGTACTACTTTTGTTTATTCTTGTATCAGCATCTATTTTGTTAAATAAACCATCAGGCAGACCTGGTGAAACCTGTACCCCTTCTGCCGAAGCATGGACATCATCTGTCATAATATCCTCACTCCCAGATTCTGCTCTTTCAATTGCCTCCCTTACATTTTTACCTTCTATAATATATGTAATATCATTGATCTTCGGATCATATTCTTCTTCCGAACTTGACTTTGCCAAATCATTAATATACGCAATGCCTTCAGTATCAAAATCCGGCTCAGCAATAATATTTGCGTCTCCGTCATTACGCCCCTGCATCACCCTCAGGGATTTTTTAAGATAGATAACAGCTTTCTCCGGCTGCTTGTTGAACAGGTAAATCTTACCGACTGCTTTCAATGCAGACGATGATTGCGGATGACTCTTTATATATTCCAGCAATAGTGAAATGGCCGTATCATGCTGACCTTTTTTTACGAAGTCATTCGCTTCAGCCAAAAGCTCTTTTTCATTCACTCAATATATACTCTAGTAACGGAACTGCACTGCGACAAAATAATAAACATATTCATAGTAATTAAATTAATTTATATGCAAATGTATCCTCGGACTATCTTGTTTTATAAATTTTTGTACTCATGCCCATTAGCATCTGACCAACGATCAAAATATACATATGAATTGCCGAGACAGCCATCTTGACGTGGTCAAGCATTTTGTGACACCTCAGTTAAGCCGCTTTTTCCACTTCCAATAATTTCTGTTCGAATGCATTCGGACTCATGTAATCCAGATACGAATGCAGCCTTTCATGGTTATAAAACAT
>JALSUJ010000501.1:0-1737 GCA_027071355.1 Gammaproteobacteria bacterium
AGCAGGACCAGGTTTTTACTGTCCTTTTGGTAGTTACGATTAATTTCCTTACCTATACGTAAAATAACCTTCTGATAATAAGCATCAACGTTTTCCAGCCCGTGCTTTTCAAGCGCCTGGTATTCTTCTGTAATAAAGGTTTGCAGACTGGCCAGGTCTTTTTGAATTAACTGACTATTAAGATCATAAACAATACCGCGTAAGGTGCTGATACTGAACAGGGTGGTAGTTAATGCGGTCATTACTACCAGCATTAAAGAAAATAAACTGAGTTTGGTTAATAACTTCATTATCGGATAGTATTCCAGCGAAAGGATTGAGCATTGCGCAAAAATTCCAGCTCAAAAACAATACCCAGTTTATCTGCCAGATCCAGATTAACTGAGACTGTTACCTGATGGTTGGTAACCAGAGGGATGCTCTGAGGGGATTCACCGGCTAAAATTCTTAAAGCCGTTTTAGCAGCATATTGTCCCTGTTCTTCCGGTAGCTGTAAAAACCCCATTAAGACATAAGGTAACATAATGGGTTGTACTGAACCTGTAGGAATTCGAGTATTTTGCATAATAAACTCATGCATTTTTTCCGGTTCCCAACCAGTAATACTCATACTGTTTTCAATAATCAGCAGATCCACTTCCTGCTGTAATTTCAGGTAGGCTTTTTTCCACTGCTCTGTTGTGCTGACAAATATACGACGTGTATATTGAATATGGGCTTTTTTTTCAAAGTTATGAACATTTTTTCGATCACTGATCACATTGCCTGCAATTATTCCAACTTTCTGTCCCCTGGCATAGCGTTTTAATTCTTTTACTAACTCAGCAATCATGGATATTTCTACCATACCTGTGATATTTTTTGCCGGATAGCCGTAAACGGACGCATCCCAGTTGATACCACAAAATACCACGGGAATTGAACTGCCTTTAAAATAGGGTGAGATCAGATATTTATTAGCATTATCATCACAGGCGATAATGACATCAGGCTTAAAGCGTTCTATTTCAGCTTTCGCCCTTAGAGCCGCCTTTTTAATATAGCTTTCATCAGGATGACGTTTGGTGTCCATAGAAAAAACCTGCATTACAACACCCGCAGGTTCCAGTATAGAACGGGCACCTTCAAGCTCACCCGCAGACCATTCATATCCTTGATGATAAGAATCAATAAACATCACTCGGGCAGCTTCCGGTTTTGTCTGAGCACAAAGACTCATAGACAACAGCAATATGCACAGACTGAATACCAATTTTTGAATATTTTTTCGACTGACCAAAAGCACTAAATTTCTCTTTGATAAAAGGACGATAGACTCTAATAAGAATAGAAGACGATAGGGTTTTAATCAATAATAAGAACAGACAGGAAGGCAATTTCCAGATGGACACTAAATAGTTTGAGCACAGCAAAATCCCGTGTCCGCACAGAAGTGAGGACACGGGAAAGATATCAACCTTGCTGAAGTAGCTCGGTTTATTTTTTCTTTGGCAGATAAATGTCGGTACAGCTGCCTTCTGCCACTTCAGTAGCAAAATTCAGGGTCTCTGACAGGGTTGGATGCGGATGTATGGTTAAGGCCACGTCTTCCATCTCGGCCCCCATTTCAACGGCCAGTGCCGCTTCAGCAATGAGTTCACCGGCATTTTTACCTAAAATACCTGCGCCCAGCATCTGCTGGGTGGTTTTATCGTACAACATCTTGGTCATGCCCACATCGGCTCCAACAGATAAGGC
>JALSUJ010000501.1:1747-21565 GCA_027071355.1 Gammaproteobacteria bacterium
GCTCGACCACTGGCTGCCCAGGGAAAGACACCCTTTTCATATTCAATACCCTCGGCTTTAAGCTGCTCCTCCGTCTGGCCACACCAGGCCACTTCCGGATCGGTATAAGCCACAGAAGGAATGGTACGAGCATCAAAATGACGTGGCTGACCATCAATAACCTCAGCAGCCACTTTAGCCTCATGAGTGGCTTTATGTGCCAGCATAGGCTGTCCCACCACATCACCAATGGCAAAGATATGCTCAATATTGGTTCGCTGCTGCGAATCAACGCTGATAAAGCCCTGTTCATTCACCTGCACCCCGGCTTTTTCAGCATCAATCAGCTTACCATTAGGTGAACGTCCGATTGCCACCAGAACATTATCAAAGGTATCCTGCTCAGGTACTTTTTTGCCTTCAAACTGACACACAATACCGTCATCCGTGGGAGTCAGTTCTGTTACCCGGGTATTCAAATAGATATTTTCATAACGTTTGTTCAGGATACGTTCAAAGGGCTTAAGCAAATCCCTGTCCGCTCCGGGAATTAAGCCGGGACCTAATTCAACTACGGTCACTCTGGCACCCAGTGCATGATACACCGTGGCCATTTCCAGCCCGATAATACCACCGCCAACCACCAGCAGACGTTGTGGAATATTATTAACTTCCAGGGCATCAGTTGAGTCCCAGACCCGCTCATCTTCCCAGGGAATAAACGGCAGACGAGTCACTGACGAGCCTGCGGCAATAATACAGTGCTCAAAAGCGACCGTCTGCACGGCACCGTCCGCTGCCTCTACCGCAATAGTATTAGCCGACGTAAACTTGCCGTAACCGGTGACAATCTGCACCTTGCGCTGTTTAGCCAGCTGTTTTAGGCCGCCGGTTAAACGCCCGACCACCCTGTTTTTATGAGCTCGCAATTTACTGATATCAATATCCGGCTCCTGATAGCTTACCCCCAGTTCCGAAAATTCCCGTGCTTCGCTGACCACTTCAGCTACATGTAATAAGGCTTTAGAGGGAATACAACCGACATTCAGACACACGCCACCGAGAAAATCATCCTTTTCAATCAGTACTACCTGTTTGCCCAGATCGGCAGCACGAAAGGCTGCCGTATAGCCGCCGGGCCCCGAGCCCAGTACTACCACCTGAGCCTGAATATCCACCTCACCATTAAAACTGGCGGCTGTTATCGAGGGAGCAGCCTGAACATTATCCTTTGCAGCATCGGCTGTTGCTGCCTCCGTGTCTGCAACGGTATCTTCACTGCTTGCAGTGGCAGATTCTATGACTTCAAGATCCAGAATAATACTGCCTTCTGAGACTTTATCACCGACTTTAACCCGCACAGATTTGACTATACCCGAAGCCGATGAAGGGATTTCCATACTGGCCTTATCTGATTCTACGGTGATCAGAGGATCTTCTTCATTTATTTCATCACCCTCAGCAATCAGTACTTCGATAATTTCAACTTCATCAAAATCACCAATATCAGGGACTTTTATTTCCATGGTTTGACTCATTGTTAATAACTCCCGTCAATTACATCAGTAAATAGCGAACATCAGACAGCACTCTACTCAGAAAACTGCTGAAGGCTGCGCCTTCTGCACCATCAATTACTCGATGATCATAGGACAGAGATAATGGACACATCAAACGTGGTTCAAATTCTGAACCATTCCAGTGCGGCTGTATTTTAGAGCGGGAAACGCCCAGAATAGCCACCTCCGGTGCATTGACAATCGGGGTAAAACTGGTACCGCCAATACCACCCAGACTGGAAATGGTAAAACATCCACCCTGCATATCAGAGGGTTTGAGCTTTTTATCACGAGCCTTTTTAGAGACTTCACGTAACTCCCCGGCCAGATCTGTCAGGCTCTTCTGATCCACATCACGGATCACCGGAACCACCAGACCATCCGGCGTTGCCACTGCAATACCAATATGGAAATATTTTTTTAATACCAGTGAATCACCTGCAGCATCCAGAGACGAATTAAAACGCGGATATTCCTTAAGACCGGCAACCACGGCTTTCATAATAAAGGACAGCAAGGTGAACTTAATGCCTTTATCAGCGTATTCCTGATTGCTCTGCTTGCGAAAGGCTTCCAGCTCAGTAATATCCGCTTCATCAAACTGAGTGACATGAGGGATATTAACCCAGTTACGATGCAGGAATTTGCCGGTCAGGATATTAATTTTAGACAGTTTAGTGGTTTCAATTTCTCCCCATTGTGAGAAATCAATATCCGGCATAGGTTCAACACCCAATGCAGAACCACTGCCAGCCGGCTCTCTTAATGCCTGCTTAACATAGTCCTGCACATTTTCTCTTAGAATACGCCCATTACGGCCGGTCCCGGATATCTTGCCCAGATCCACACCCAGTTCACGGGCAAATTTTCTCACTGCGGGAGAGGCATGAGCCCGTTTAAAATTCTCATGATCCACATTAATGGTAGGTGGCGGACGATGGGTCGGCAGAACCGCCTGTTTAGCCGAGGTCGGCTGAGGCTGTTTCTGTGCCGGCTCTGGTTGCGCTTTTTGCTGTGCTTCTGTAGCCGAGGCTTGCGGCTCTGCTGGTACAGCAGGTTCAGTGGCAGAATCCGCATCCAGTAATAACACCAGAGAACCTTCTGCTACCCGATCACCAATATTTACTTTAACTTTAGCAACCGTTCCACTATGACTGCTGGGGATCTCCATAGTGGCCTTATCCGATTCCACTGTAATTAGAGAATCTTCCTCATTAATATGATCACCTTCAGACACCAGTATTTCAATGACTTCAACATCATCAAAATCACCAATATCCGGAACAAATACTTCTATCATTTTACTCATGAGCTACTTCCTCCCTAAGCAGTGGCCGGATTTGGCTTATTAACATCAATAGCGTATTTCTCAATTGCTTCCTGAACCTTGCCGGCCGGGAACTGTCCCTCATCTGCCAGTAATTTCAGAGCCGCAACCACCACATAGCGGGCATTAACTTCAAAATGTTTGCGTAATTGAGCTCGCGTATCAGAGCGTCCAAAACCATCTGTACCCAGCACCTCATAACGGGCAGGCACCCATTTTCTAATCTGATCGGAATAACCTTTAATATAATCGGTGGCAGATAAAACCGGACCCCGACGGTCTTTCAGAGATTTCTCTATATAAGATACTTTAGGCTCTTCCAGTGGATGCAGCATATTCCAGCGGTCAATATCCTGGGCTTCACGACGCAGTTCATTATAACTGGTGACACTCCAGACATCGGAATCAATAGACCATTCCTTATCCAGCATCTCAGCCGCTTTAATAACCTCACGTAAAATGGTACCGGAGCCCATTAACTGTATTTTCTTACGCCGTTTACCACCACCCTGCAGCAGATACATACCTTTAAGTATGCCTTTTTCCACCCCTTTAGGCAGTGCCGGCTGCTGATAGTTTTCATTCATTACCGTAATATAGTAGAACACGTTTTCCTGCTCTTTATACATGCGGCGCATACCGTCATGAATAATAACCGCCAGTTCATAGGCAAAAGTCGGATCATAGGTCACACAGTTTGGAATAGTTGCTGCCGCCTGTAATGAATGGCCGTCCTGATGCTGTAAACCTTCACCTGCCAGAGTGGTACGGCCGGCAGTACCACCTAATAAGAAGCCGCGTGCCTGCATATCCCCCGCCATCCAGGCCAGATCACCCACACGCTGGAAACCAAACATGGAATAATAAATATAAAACGGCACCATATTAACGCCATTAGTGCTATATGATGTTGCAGCAGCTATCCATGAAGACATAGCACCCGCTTCATTAATGCCTTCCTGCAAAATATGACCTGATTTATCTTCTTTATAGAACATCACCTGGTCTTTATCCTGTGGTGTGTATAACTGCCCCACAGAAGAATAAATACCCAGCTGGCGGAACATACCTTCCATACCAAAAGTACGAGCTTCATCCGGAACAATCGGGACAATATTATCACCAATATTCTTATCCCGGCTTAATAACGTCAGCATGCGTACAAAGGCCATGGTAGTTGACATTTCCCGCTCACCAGAACCTTTTAATAAGGGATCTAAAATAGATAATTCAGGAATAACCAGTGGTGCTGCCACACGATTTCGTACCGGCAGCAAACCACCTAAAGACTCACGACGAGACATAAGATATTTATATTCTTCACTGTCTTTACCGGGATGGAAGTATTCGGCTTTAGCAGCCTGGTCGTCAGAAATAGGAATATTAAAACGATTCTTATAGGCAATCATTTCCTGGGCATCGAGTTTTTTCTGTGAGTGAGTACGCATCTGCCCTTCACCGGCAGATCCCATACCATAACCTTTCACCGTATGTGCCAGAATAACCACCGGCTGATCTTTAGTTTCCGCAGCCTCTTTATAGGCAGAATAAACTTTATGCGGATCATGACCACCACGGTTCAGACGCCAGATATCAGCATCAGACATATTGGCAACCATGGCTTTTAATTCAGGGTATTTACCAAAGAAATGTTCCCGGACATAGGCACCGTCTTTGGATTTGTAATTCTGGAAATCACCATCCACACATTCCATCATTCGGCGTTTTAATAAGCCATCTTTGTCTTTAGCCAGCAGCGGATCCCAGTAACTCCCCCAGATCACTTTAATAACTTTCCAGCCGACACCGCGGAAAGTGGCTTCCAGCTCCTGAATGATCTTGCCATTACCGCGCACCGGACCGTCCAGACGCTGCAGATTACAGTTGATGACCCAGATCAGATTATCCAGTTTTTCACGGGAGGCCAGAGAAATTGCACCCAGAGTTTCCGGTTCATCAGTTTCACCATCACCGATAAAGGACCAGATCTTACGATTACGGGTATCGGCCAGTCCCCGGTCGTGCATATAGCGCATAAAACGAGCCTGATAAATAGACTGAATGGGACCCAGTCCCATAGAGACTGTTGGAAACTGCCAGAAATCAGGCATTAACCAGGGATGCGGATAGGAGGATAAACCGCCGCCATCCACTTCCTGACGAAATTTGTCCAGCTGTTCTTCATCCAGACGCCCTTCCAGATAGGAACGGGCATACATTCCCGGTGCAGAGTGCCCCTGAAACAGTACCAGGTCACCACCATGTTCATGAGTTGGTGCACGAAAGAAATGGTTGAAACCCACATCATATAAGGTTGCTGCAGAAGCAAAACTGGCAATATGACCACCCAGTTCGGTTGATTTCCTATTGGCTTTTACCACCATTGCCGCCGCATTCCAGCGGATCAGAGAACGGATTCTGGCTTCCATTGCCGCATCACCCGGGATAGTTTTTTCCATATGTGTCGGAATAGTATTCACATAGGCCGTATTAGATGAGTGAGGCAGATTAACCCCGGAACGTCGTAACTGGTCAATTAGCTGTTCCAGCAGAAAATGCGCCCGTTCAGGGCCTTCATTTTCCAGTACGGCTTCCAGAGCTTCCAGCCATTCCCGGGTTTCCTGATGATCGATATCCTGCTCCAGAGCCGGATTTAAGTTCTGATTTGACATGGTTTAATCTCCCGCCATGTTTATAAAACATCCTCTTTAAAAACAGGTGATTTTACACACCACTTTTTATTTACTTGTTTTTCAATAAGTTACAAAAGAGAAATAAAAAATTAACACATATTTTCTCAGTATAGGTAATTCTGAATCAATTTACAACGGTTTATGGCAAGTGTCTGTTATTCACAACCAGTCTAAAATACCTGTTATTGATTCAGTTTCAATTCATTTCAATACACTTATAATTTGTTACTTAGAATCATGATTTAAACCTGAAAAGAGTATCTGCCTGCAGTGCCTGTATTTGCGGGGTTTATGGAGGCAGGATGCCGAGATAAAGCGACCCAGGGATGTGCTTGAGCGTCCCCGAAAATACAGGCACTGCAGGCAGATACGGTAATTTATGCTGAGTAATTACTATAATCTGCTATTAGCTCAGCAGAATTTTAAAAGCAGAAAAGTCTTTATAGTTTGCTATGCTAATTTGTACTTCCTGGCAACATACCGTCTTTTTTATGCACATTAATATGGCAATATGGCACAATTTTATGATTCATATTCACTCCATCATATTTTTTGGTATTCTGATGTTATCTTTGGTCAGTTCAGCTATTGCTGACGATGACGACGATAAAGATGAATATCATGACTTCAATGTTAAGGCCCTGCATAATGAAGGTAAAATTGCTTCACTGGAAAGCATTCTGAATAACTTAGCAAAATATAAGCTGAGCCGTTTACTTGAGGTAGAATTAGTAGAGAATAAGGATCACCCTGATAATAGTGAGTATCTGTATCAGATCGAATATATTAACCCACAGGGCAAAGTACTGGAACTGGAAGTGGATGCACTGACCTCACAGGTATTACAACATGGTGAGGATATAGATAAGGAAACTGAGTAAAATTATGCGTTTATTACTGGTGGAAGATGATATAAAACTGGCGGATAGCTTAGAAAAAGAATTTATCCGTAAGGGCTTTGCTGTAGATATTGCTTATAATGGTGTTGATGGCGAATTTATGGGTGATGAAGAAGATTATGATCTGATCATTCTAGATCTGGGACTGCCTCAACGCCCTGGACTGGAAGTTTTAGCTAACTGGCGCCATAAAGATAATAAAGTACCGGTCATCATTCTTACCGCCCGCGATGCCTGGCATGAACGTATAGACGGTTTTAAAGCCGGAGCCGATGATTATCTGGGCAAACCCTTTCATATAGAAGAATTAAGCATGAGAGTTCAGGCACTATTACGCCGGACTCATGATATGGCCGGCCAGTTATCCCTGCAATGCGATACTATTAAACTGGATGAAGAAAACCAGCAGTTATATCTGGAAGATAGCAGCACTCCCATAGAGCTAACAGGAACCGAGTTTCGCCTGCTGCGTTATTTTATGCTCAACCCCGGCAAAATTTTGTCCAAAACCCGTTTAATTGAACACATTTATGATCAGGATTTTGACCGGGACAGCAATCTGATTGAGGTCTATATTCGCCGTATCCGGGACAAGGTCGGTAAAGAACGCATTGTCACCCGCCGGAGACAGGGTTATGTTTTTCTGGAAACGCTTGAATGAATTCTCTTGAATACCGTCTGCATACCGGTCTTTCTCTGAGTTTACTCTTATTATTCAGCCTGCTCTGGTTCCTGGGGCAACGCTCCATGAATGAACTGACCCATGACTTTGTACTATCACGTATGGATCATGATGTGGAAAGCCTGTTATCTGCACTAAAGGTCAGCAACAATACCATTCATCTTCAAAAAGACCGCATGCCGCTGGTTTATCAACAGCCTTATTCTGGTCACTATTTTGTGATCTCTGCTGCCCGTCAAGCAAATATCAGTTCCCGCTCACTCTGGGATCAGAGTCTCTCTGTACCTGAATTAAAAACCGGTGAACGACTGATACAGATCACTCAGGGGCCTCAGGAGCAGGAACTATTGCAGATCAATATGGCATTTAATAAAAAAGGGCTTAAAGTCATTATTGCACTAGCTGAGGATCTAACTGCTATTAATGCAAGAAAACAGGAGTTTAAAACTTACTTTTTCATTCTCTCTTTAAGCGGTCTTTTTATACTATTAGTGCTGCAAAGTATTATTATCCGCCTGTCATTCAAACGCCTGAAAGCTGTCTGTTCTGATATTCAGGAGCTTGCAGAAGGTGAAATTGTCAAATTGTCTGAAAATGTCCCCAGCGAAGTTCTGCCCCTGGTACAGGAAGTCAATCATCTGCTCAGCTTACTTGAGAAACGTCTGGAACGCTCCCGAAATGCCCTGGGCAATCTGTCCCACGCACTTAAATCACCATTAAATCTATTATATCAGTACCTGTACACAGACCAGCAACAAAAGCTCAGAAAGCATCTGCCCGATGCCCAGAAACAGGTAGAACGAATCAATCAGCTTATTAACCGTGAACTCAAACGCGCACGTCTGGCCGGTAAAGGCGGTTCAAGCCAGCGCTTTAATCCCGCAGAAGAGTTACCGGAACTGATCCGCGTGATTAAGCAAATATACGCACAGCATCCACTGGTGATTAGCTATACTATTGATCAATCCATCAGCAGCTTTGGTGATCGGGAGGATATGCTGGAGCTTATCGGCAACTTACTTGATAATGCCGGTAAATGGGCCAGAGATAAAATAATTATTAATATCTCCAGTCTGCAGAATGAGCAGCTTAAAATGGTAATTGAAGACAATGGTCCCGGTATTGATGCAAAACAACAGGACAACTTAACCCGAAGAGGGACACGTCTGGATGAATCAGTCGATGGACATGGCCTCGGTCTGTCTATTGTACACGATATTATAAAACTCTATTCCGGTTCTATAAATATGACTCAGTCTCCTGAGCTGGGCGGCCTGCGCATTGAAATAAAAATGGCTATCAGCTAGGAGCTATGGATATAGACTTTAGTCTAATTAACCGCTGATTTTCCTGAACTTTCAGGTCATTGTTATAATAATTATAACAACTCTTAAGCTTAATTTTGTAAAATAACTTCACGTGCATCCTCAACATCCAGTGCGGTTTTAAACTCTGGAAATGTTTCAATAAACAGAGACAGACCATAAGCAGCAGACGGAGTCATATTAATAACAATCAGTAATGTGTTATTTAATCGACATAGGCTATCAAGATAGTTCAACCACTGAAAATAGGTTTTATCTATCAGACTGATTTTTTTTAAATCATAAATTAAACCTTTACTCCTGTTTTTTTGCAAAAAACAGATAATTTCATCAGCATACTGATCAGGTTTGGCTGGATTAAGGCTCATGCCAGACTCTAATAACACACACTGCCTGGATAATAATGTAAGGTGTATACCCTGCATGGTTAATGGTCACTCTTAACAATAATATTAAGATGACGAAAAGCCTCTTTGAGACCATCGGATAAGGTCGCGCGGGTGACCACATCACCGAGATCAATATTAAGATTAGTCAGTGCCCGGGCAATTTCCGGTCTGATCCCTGTGATAATCGGTGTGGCCCCCATAAGTTTAATCGCCCGCATCATCTGAATCAGGTGATGCGCCACCTGGGAATCTATAGTAATAACACCAGTAACATCAATCACTACCATACGAGAGCGTTCATCTTCGATCTTTTTGAGCAATTTTTCCATGACGACCATAGTCCGTGATGAGTCGAGGCTGCCGATAATAGGCAGAGTTAATACCCCATCCCATATTTCCGTAATGGGTGTAGATGTCTGTAATAATTCTTCCTGCTGCGCTCTGATGGTAAATTCTTTTTCATCCAGATAAATTTTAAACACTTGCAGACTGATATCATTAAACATGGATGCCAGCATTAACAGGACTTCCCTGTATTGCGCCATGTTCATACTTTTATCATCCTGCAGTCCGTTGATCAGACTAGTTTGCAGAAAGTGCATATAGGATACAAATTCTTCCATAGTACCGCCACGGATCTGAATCTGCTCCGAACAGTGATTAAAAAAGTTTATTAACGCCTGATACTCATTGCTTTCTTTGTCTGACTGATGATGAGTCTGTAATATTTCTACAAACAATTCCAGAAACTCCGTCGAATAATCTTCAACCTCTTCCAGTGATAACAGATTGCTTTCACCAAATGCAAGCGCCCCCTGGTTTTCTATCATTTCAGAAATATTACCAATATTAATTTTAAGATTCTCAATTAATAATTCTTCGGTAGAAATCTTTTTTTCTTTTGCCATACCCGACCCCGTGTTAAGGAAATTTTTGTTAAAAACTATTGTAACTATTCAGCTTAAATTACCGCATCTGCCTATAGGGACAGTATTTCCGAGGACGCTCAAGTACCTCCCTTTATCGCTTTACGAAAACATCCCTGTTTTCATAAACCCCGTAAACACTGTCCCTGTTGGCAGATACTCTTATGAAGTTTGAAATTGTGCTGAGTAGTTACAAACTATTTTGTTTATATATTTTTCAGGACAATCATAGACTGATCATCACTGGCTCTGCCTTTCTGGTTACCCAGTACAAAGGCAATAATCTGTGCATGTTTTGTCCACAGTCCGGTAAATGTCTCCATTGTCCAGTTTCTTCGAATACCATCAGATGTACTGATAAGTATCGCCCCTTTTTCCAGTTGAATCTGTTTACTGTCATGATTCCTTGAAACATCACCCAGAGTACCCGGAGAAACCTCCAGCATCTTCATTTTCTGATGTTCAAGATACAGTAAACGCATATCACCTACTGCACTGTATTCACAAATACAGGAAGTCAAATTGTATTTAACAGCAACTCCTGCGGCTCCCGCAGTACCTGTCAGCGTTCTGTCAACTATATCAAGCATATTACTGGCAGAAGCTTTATAAATATTCGTTCTAATAGAATGCAGTTTATCAATAATTTTCTGTGCTGTCTGACCATGGCCGGTAGCATCTACATGTAAACAGGCTAACTGATTTTTAGTTATCTGTAATTGAATATTATCACCGTTAAAATTACTGTCCCTGTAAGCCCGTTCAAATACGCCTACTTGATATTGCTGCGGACACTCTTCAGAATGCAAATAAAAACGCGCCCAGACCGCAACGCCATGCCATAACTTATTCGTTTTTTCTTTTGTCACGATCTGGCTATAAACATCATACTCATCTGCCAGACGTTTAATAGATCCCAGTCCCTTACCCATCGTACGAGATGTGGTATAACCATCCTGCAGGGCTTTATCAATATCCAGGATACCCGGTCCGTAATCCATGGCAAAGATATCTACTGTCACTGGTGCAGAATTTTTTTTTTGCATATCAGCAGATGGTTCACTATACCAGAGCTGTACCATACCGGTTTGTCTGGAATATTTAATCTGATTAGACAGCATTTCGCTGGCCACAATCTGCATATTTTCTATAGTAACAGAATCAAAGCCCAGTTTTCTGGCCAGGGTTTTAAGACGTACCTTAAAAAGCACCTGAGCACTATTATCTTTTACCACCTGTTGAATAGCCAGTTTCATATGCTCTAACCTGTGTTTGAAGCAGCTTTTGTCTGCGTCACTAGCTCATTATCCAGTACCACCTGACCACGTCCCCGCTCCTTGGCTTCATATAATGCTTCATCTGCACGAGCAATCAATGACTCGACACTATCTTCTGCATTCAATTGTGCAATACCGATACTAACCTTACCGTCCATAGCAGCCAGAATTTTTTCTGCCGAACGGCGGGCAATAGCGGCTTCAGTAAACAAAACAATGGCAAACTCATCCCCCCCCATACGACAGACATGGTCTACGTCTTTACGAGTATAGCGCTGCATGTATCCGGCCATTTTTTTTAATACCTCATCCCCTGCCTGATGTCCGAAAGTATCATTAACCTGTTTGAAATAATCCAGGTCAAGAAGAATCAAACACAGTAAACCACCCTGTCGCTGACTGTATTTAACAGCCTCATTCAGACGCCGGTCATAGGCTCCCCTGTTATAAATTTGAGTCAGGCTGTCAATTTCTGCTGCCCGAATACTTTCCTGCAACTCATAGCGTTTTTTATTGAGTTTTTCTTCCAGTTCCGCCAGTTCTGTAGAGGCGCGCTGTTGTGCTGCCGCCATTTCTTTCTGGATACGTTCATTATGCAGACGTAATAATTCCGGATCACTAACTTCACTTTCAGCACGTAATGCTTCTGTTATTTTAAAAATTTGTTCAGGGGAGGGGATATCATTTAAGTGTATAAATGACTCAGATAGTTGTAATTGCTCTTCGTTACAGGAATAAACATTCAGAAACAGACGATTATCCAGCAGTGAAAGCTGCATGGTTAAATGATCAGTTAAATGCTCACAGCTATCAGCACCCTCACCAGCTTCCAGTTGAGACAGGAAACCAGGCAAACGAGCAGCACCTGAGAATAAACTGATCCCGAACATATCCAGCGCTTGCATAACAAATTGAGCAAATCTTTGCTTATCAGGCTCAGCTAATAAAGGTATTTTTAACAGAGACACAGACTCTGACATTTTATCCGGCATTTAGATTACCGTTTTTTATATAATATTTTTACAGCCATCCATGGTTTATTATTATGGTAAATAAAAACTAATCTGGGGACGCCCCTGATTAATCGACTTAATTAATATATAGTATATATTTTATAAAATGCCAGGATAGCATGTCACAACTTAAACGCCTGTTACAATTATCGGCACCAGTTGTCGCCACTCAGTTCAGCCAGATGGCTATGGGGGTTGTGGATACCCTGATGTCTGGCCATGCCAGTGCCACAGACCTGGCAGCGGTAGCTGTCGGTTCCAGTATCTGGATCCCTTTAATATTACTTTTTGGCGGCATACTCACAGCCATAACGCCCACTATTGCTCATTTTTGCGGTGCACATCAGTACCATCTGATGGGTCATAGCATCCGACAGGCCTTCTGGATTGGTTTAGTGCTGAGCCTTATCGGCTTTGCTGTTTTATATTCTATTTATGATTTATTTGTATTTATGCAGGTCGACCCTCTGATACTGCCTATTGCTAATCACTATCTACAGGCTATCGCCTGGGGCATGCCTGCCATCGCCGGTTTTTTTATTTTGCGTTATCTCAATGAGGGCATGGCCAATATTATTCCTGTTATGCTCACTGGAATTATGGGGCTTATAGTCAATATTTTATGTAATTACCTTCTGATTTTCGGACATTTTGGGGCACCCAGATTAGGCGGGGTCGGTGCAGGCTGGGCAACCACAATTACCCATTGGGTCATGTTTTTTAGTTTGCTGCTTTATATTAAAAACAGTTCGAAATTTTCTCCGGTGCAGTTATTTAAACAGGATTTTAGACCTCACCCGGAAGAATTAATACGTCTGATAAAACTGGGACTGCCCATTGGCATTGCCTTTTTTGTGGAAGGCAGTGTGTTCTCAATTATAGCCCTGTTTCTGGCCTCTATGGGTGTCGTCACCGTTGCGGCTCATCAAATCGCCTTGAATTTTTCCTCTCTGATTTTCATCCTGCCCCTGAGTTTATCCATCAGCCTGACTATTCAGGTAGGACAGAATCTGGGTGCTGGGAATCATCAGCTGGCCAGGGCAACGGTTAAGGCAGGCTATATAATCAGCCTGACCATTGCCCTTTTTTCCGCCAGCCTGATTTATAATAATGCCACCGCCATTGCGACACTCTATACCAGCCATCCCCAGGTGATCAAGCTGGCATCTTCTCTGATGATATTTACCGCACTGTATCAGTTTTCTGACGGTATTCAACTATGTTCTGCCGGTTCTTTACGCGGCATGAAAGATACGGCTATCCCTATGCTGCTGTCCATTATTTCCTACTGGATTATTGGCTTTCCCCTGGGTTATACCCTGGCTCTGACTGACTGGCTCACTCCCCCTATGGGTGCTCAGGGGTTCTGGATCGGTTTGCTGACCGGACTCACTATTTCAGCCATATTAATGACTCTACGGGTTTTTAGCAGACCACAAATACAGGTAAAATAGAGTTTTTAACATTAATTTACGCTAAACTATTATTATGGATCTGGAAATTCGTCATTTAAAAACGCTGGTCGGCCTGAAAAAAACCGGCTCTCTGGTTGCTGCAGCGGAACAGCTAAAGCTGTCTCAATCTGCCCTGTCACACCAGCTTAAAGTTCTGGAGGATTATCTGGGCACTCCGGTACTGGTACGTAAAACCCGCCCCATGCGCTTTACGCCAGCCGGCCAGAAACTACTGGAACTGGCTGATAAAATACTGCCTTTAATCATTCAGACTGAACAGCAGTTATCACGTATTAAAACCGGCAACAGTGGTAATTTACACATTGGCGTGGAGTGTCACAGCTGTTTTGACTGGCTGATGCCGACACTGGATCAATACCGCCTGCAATGGCCAGATGTGGAACTGGATTTATCTACCGGCTTTGACTTTAATCCCGTTGAATCACTATTAAGAGCCAGTACCGATTTAATTATTACCTCGGATATTCGCAGCAGTGATGAAATTACCTATATTCCATTATTTAACTACCAGTTATTACTGGCTGTATCACAGCAGCATCCTTTATCTTCTGAAGCCTGTATCTTTGCTGAAGATATGTACGATGATACCCTGATCACTTATCCGGTGGAACGACAGCGGCTGGATATTTTTACCAAATTCCTGACCCCTGCCGGTGTAGAGCCCAGCCTGGTCAGACATTCTCAGGTCAATGTTATGACCTTACAGCTTATTGCCAGTAATCGCGGCGTGGCCGCTTTACCCTGCTGGGTACTGAACAAAAAAATTCTATCTCAATATAATATTGCAGCGCTACCACTGGGAGAAAAGGGTGTCTGGGGAACGCTTTATGCAGCCATTCGTAATGAAGATGTTCAGCAGGCCTATTTTCAGGGCTTTTTAAGTCTGGCCAGAAAAACCATTAAAACGCATCTGGAAGGAATTATTCCCATTGAAGATAGTGCCTCATAATGTCCACAAAATTACTGTTTATAGGTCACCTATGGCCTGAACCGACTTCTTCAGCAGCCGGTTACCGAACGCTGGCATTATTAAAAGCCCTGTCTGGACACTATCAATTACATTTTGCCAGTGCTGCTGAACAAAGCGTTTATTGTGCTGATCTTGATAGTTTGAATATTAAAAGTCACCCCATCAGCTTAAATGATTCCAGTTTTGACCGGTTTATCCGGGACTTAAAACCCGATCTGGTTTTTTACGATCGTTTTATAACCGAAGAACAGTTTTCTCCCAGAGTTAATGAGCATTGCCCTGATGCCTTAAGCATACTAGATACTCAGGATCTGCATTTTTTACGCCGTGCCCGGCAGCTTGCGCTTAATAAAAAACAGCCGCTGAATTTATATACTGAAGATGCTGTCAGAGAAATTGCAGCTGTTTTACGCTGCGATCTAAGTCTTATTATTTCAATATATGAAATGCAACTGTTAATCAGTGATTTTAATATTTCCCCTGAGCTTCTGCATTACTGCCCATTTATGTTCGATACTGCAACTCTTAAACCAGACAAGCTTCCATCCTTTGAAGAACGTAAGCATTTTGCAATGATCGGAAATTTTCTGCACCCGCCCAACTGGGATGCAGTGCAATGGAGTTATCAGGCAATCTGGCCAGCAATCAGAAAAGCCCTGCCAGACACAGAACTGCATATTTATGGTGCCTATGAATCGGATAAAGTCAGACAGTTACATCAGCCGGAAAAGGGTTTTATTATACAAGGCCGGGCAAAAGATGCCGTAGAAAGTCTGAGCCATTATCGTGTCAACCTGGCTCCTCTGCGTTTTGGCGCTGGAATAAAAGGTAAAATAGCCGATGGCTTTATGGCACAGACACCCTGTGTGAGCACTCCCATTGGACAGGAAGGCATGGCCGAATATCTGCCCTGGGGTGGACTGCTTTCAGACAATTCAAATGACCATCAGCAAATTGCTGAATATGCCATTGAGCTTTATCATAATAAAAATCTCTGGATACAAAGTAATAAAAATGCTGTAAACATTATTCAGAAACAGTTTGATTATGCTGAACACAGCAAAAACTTAATAGACAGACTACACAAGCTACAGACTGAAATAACGACTCATCGCAATAACAACTTTTATGGCAGAATACTGCGCCACAACCTGTATCGGAGTCAGTATTATATGAGCAAATGGATAGAAGAAAAAAATAAAGCGTAATTTTAAGCTTAAATTCAGCTTTATCTTTTATTATAGAAGAATATTAATCCAGCGAACTAAAAAATTCCACTTTAAAAAAAGGATACCTAAAAATGGAAAAATCAGATAATTCCCAGGTGACTGGTGCTACGAGCACTCAATGGCATGTTATTACCCGTTTATTACATAGTTTTATGGCTCTTGGAATAATAACACAACTTTTATTAGCACAGGTTATGGCAGCACCGGATGAGCTGGATGAAGCCTCCCAACTACAAAGCTTTTTTTGGGAGAGCCATGAGTTTATAGGATTATTTACTGCAGGTATTATTTTTCTACATTGGTTATGGATAGTTTTTTACGGTAACGACGTGTCTTTCACTAAATTATTTCCATTTAATGCATCTGGAATAAAAAATATCAAAGAGGATATTGCCTATATTATTCACAATAAAAATTTACCCGAACTACGTCAGGGAAGTGGTTTGGCAAGTTTCATCCATGGTCTGGGTTTTCTTACCGCATCTCTAATGGTATTGTCCGGAAGCGCCTTATACTATGTCATTGACTGGGGTGACGGCGCTGGCAGTGATGCCTTTGAAAACATCTCAGAATTACATGAATTTTTTTCTAATTTCATGTGGATTTATTTAGTTTTACATGTCATGGCAGCCATATGGCATGAATATAAAGGTGAACATATTATTAAAGCCATGTCCCCTGTTAACAGAAAATAATATAGTGCGACTCAAGTACTTCCTTTGGAAAAATTATCCTTCTGGTATCTTGAAATCTAACAGAAAAACCAGGATACCTGTTTATCTCAGCGGTTAGCTTTAGCTGAGCACGTTGAAACAGCTTGTGACAGAAGACCTTTTGAATGTTATTCTGCTACCTTAATTGTTTTAATTCTCCACAGATAAAGGAGCGCTTTTGAGCACTACTGATTTTTCATCCCTGCAATTACAGCCGGCATTAATTGATAACCTCACAACTTTAGGTTATCAGAGCATGACCCCCATACAGGAACAGAGTCTGCCTGATATTTTAAAGGGCCGGGATGTTATTGCTCAGGGTCAGACAGGCTCAGGAAAAACGGCGGCCTTTGGCCTGGGATTGCTGGAAAAACTTAATGTTAAGCGTTTTCGAATTCAGTCTTTAGTACTTTGTCCTACCCGGGAATTAGCCGACCAGGTGGCTAAAGAAATTCGCAGGCTGGGACGCGGCATTCATAATATAAAAGTTTTAACCCTCTGTGGCGGTATGCCTCTGGGTCCCCAGATTGGCTCACTGGAACATGGCGCTCATATTGTTGTGGGTACCCCGGGACGAATTGAAGATCACCTTGGCAAGGGAACTCTCAGGCTGAATGATGTCAATCTGCTGGTACTTGATGAAGCAGACCGAATGCTGGAAATGGGTTTTCAGGATGCCCTGGATAATATTATCAGTCATATTTCAGAGGCCAGACAGACTCTTATGTTCAGTGCCACATTCCCGGAGCAGATACAAGCCATTGCCCGACGTATTATGCAACAGCCGGTAACCATTCAGGTTGAATCCACTCATGATAATACGACTATTGAGCAACATGTGTTTAAAGCCAATGATAACAAACATCGAATGACTGTATTACAACTACTATTACAGAAGTATAAGCCAGAATCTGCAGTGGTCTTCTGTAATACCAAAATTGAAACACAGGACCTGGCTGACCAGCTCAGTCAGCTAGGATTCAGTGCCATGGCTCTGCATGGCGATCTGGAACAACGGGATCGTGATCAAACACTGGTTCGCTTTATTAATAAGAGTATCAATATTCTTGTGGCAACCGATGTGGCAGCCCGTGGTCTGGATATTGAATACCTGGATACGGTCATTAACTTTCAGATTGCCCGGGAAATTGAGGTGCATGTGCACCGGATTGGCCGAACAGGACGAGCAGGTAAAAAGGGTATAGCCTTAACAATTATTACCGAGAAAGAAACATTTAAACTGGCAAAACTGCAAGATTTTCTACAGCAGACCTTTGAACTGGAAGCACTGCCGCCGGTTAGTCTGCTTGATAAACCTGTTTACCAGCCATCCATGATGACCTTGCAAATTGATGGCGGAAAAAAGCAGAAACTCAGACCCGGAGATATTTTGGGTGCCTTAACCGGTAAAGAGGGTATTTCCGGTAAACAGGTTGGAAAAATTCAACTATTTCCCAATAAAGCCTATGTAGCCGTCAACCGGAATGTGGCACAACAGGCCCTTAAAAAACTGACCCAGGGCAAACTGAAGGGACGTACGTTTAGAGCCAGACTACTATAATTTATACAAGCATAATTTATACAAGCATAATTTATACTAGCTGATTTGCATCTGGATTCAATAAAATTGCAATATGGAAATACCGGGATTGTTGACAACTAGCCCCTGACTTAATGGTTTTTATTATCCGGCTTTAGGACTGGCCCCCCATCTGCCGGGCATTTCTTATCCGGTGTCAGGTTATACTGAATCATTACCAGAGCTTCAATTGCTGGACGGTAACCAGTATCAGCGGATTTTTTTATCCATTTAGCGCCCTCTTCTTTATCCGCTTTCACACCATAACCATAATACAATAAATAGCCCAGCAGATAATGTGCTTCAGGGTTATCTTTTTGTGCCAGTTTATGGGCAATCTCATAGGACTGTTTGTATTGTTTGGCTACAAAAAGTTCCTTGGCAATTTTTAGATACTCATTATCACTATTATTAATAGCAATGCTTTCCTCATTAGCATCATCTGTATCTGTATCAGTATCAATAGTCATATACTGGCAACCACTTAGAAAAATCACAGCAATAAGTAAGTAAAACTTCATCATATTATTTCCTGTGCTCATGGTTGTTTTCCTGCTCCCAGTGATAACCGGGCATTAACAAGACCTTTAATATCGGTTTTCTGAATATCCGCATTCTGTACCTGAATACTTGACTTTTTATTATTGATAAGCCATTTTATCAGAGTATCAAATTCAATACTGTCAAAAACCACAATAACCTGTTCATTGCCAGATTTTTTTAAGCTATCAAGATATGAATCGATACGCTCACGTTTAATACTTTTATCAATCGAATCTATTAGTGAAGAAGTTCGGGAACGATTAGATGCCGAGCGTTTACTGCTTGTGAGCCGGATTTGAGAAAGCTGTTGTTTTATCTGTTTTAACCAGACAATATCTGTCTGCAGAGACTGTATTTTCTGAGTATAATCATTCATCATAAGAGTGTATGGTTTCCAGATATAAAAATAACCTGAAAACAATATAATCAGCAAACTACCAACAAATAACAGTCTTTGCTCCTGGGGTGATAATAATTGTAATTTTTGTTTTAGCATAATTTGTCTGCAACTTATCTGTTAGCGTTATTTTTAAAACTAATAACAGAATGAATACCTTTATCATCCTCTAATGATGACAACTCAGTGATCTCAATATTATCTATTGTAGAAAACTGTCTTTTTAATTTATCAAATATAAACTCTCTGGAAAGAAGTTCGATAATTAATACTCTGTCATGGTACCTGATATTAATATACTCGATATTATTAAATTGTTTTAATTTAGCAGCAACCAGAGACAGAAGATTTAAAAATGACTGTTGCTGAGAAGCTCCGGCCATCAATTTGGCCAGGCGATTTTCAGTCTGAATACGAACATCAATTAATCGCCTGGCATCAGGGAAAAGACTGAAAAAATCATCTTCCCGTTGTTGTTCCATCTGTTTTAGTTGCTTATCATAGGAATACCATTGATAGCTCATAAAAATGATTTGAGAAAGACAACTGACAAGGGCCAGTACCAGCAGTGATTTAAAAAATGGAACTTTTTCCCGCTGATAATTTTTTAGTTGATATTTATCCTGCAACAGATTAATGCCGGCCGCTTTCAATGGCCAGTATAATAAACCATCCGGGCTAATAAATTCCCGTTGCTGTACTTTATAACTGATATGATTTTTTTCCGCCAGTAACTTTAGTCGCTCAATTGAATCTGAATCATTCCTGCTTTGATAGATAATTAATTTTTCCTGATTTTCAGTCGAGACTGGATTATTATCCATTGTTATGTCAGCATCATTC
>JALSUJ010000502.1 GCA_027071355.1 Gammaproteobacteria bacterium
ATAATGATCTTATGCGAGGAACTGTATAACCAGAGGCGCAATAAATATTCAATTAAAAAAATGCTGACCGCAAACCATTCAAATATCCGGCCAAATAATCCCAGATCATGTCTGACCTCATAGATAATCAGATAAACACTGGAAATAACCAGAGTGATCATACAAATATCAAAATAGGGACGAATTCGAGAACGGGGATTCTCGATTAAATTATAAAAAAATTGTTTAAAGCGTTTGTAATGAACTGAATCATCAAGCTTATAACAAAGTTGAACAATACCGGTGCTTATTGACATTGTTTAAATATATCATGCTCTGGTTTGTTTATCCAAAAGTGCCTGTTTAATATTCAGAATTTATAAACCTCATAAACTCTGGAGCAGACAGAGGCTCACTAAATAAAAATCCCTGGAATAAGTTACATTTGGTAGTTTTTAGAAATTCAAATTGTTCTTCAGTTTCTACGCCTTCAGCGATTACTTTAAGATTTAATGCATGAGCCATGGCAATAATAACAATAATTAATCTTCGGTCTTTAGGGTTGCTGGTCAGCTCAGAGATAAAGCTCCGGTCAATTTTTAAAATATTAAAAGGGTAGGTTCTTAAATAGCTTAAGGACGAATAGCCGGTCCCAAAATCATCCATGGCAAGATTAATTCCTGAAGCACTTAAATCTGATAGTGCCTGTTTTACATAACTTTGTCCCTGCAGTAATACACCTTCTGTAATTTCCAGTTCCAGACAATCACCGGGCAGGTCGTTATGGTGCAGAATATTATTAATATTCTGCACCAGTTGAGGATCGCGAAACTGTTGAGGTGACAGATTAACAGCGATTCGAAAGCCGGTATCAAAATTATTTCGAATTTTTTTAAGTAGTTTTAATGAGCCATCCAGTACAAAATGACTTAGGCTATTAATTAAGTCGGAACGTTCAGCAATAGGAATAAACTCAGCGGGAGAAATTTCTCCCATTCTGGGATTTACCCATCTTATTAAAGCTTCTGCGGCTACTGTTTTTCTGGAGTGAACATCTATCTGAGGTTGATAATAAATGCTGAATTCATTGCGCTCCAGAGCGCCATGTAATTGTTCTTCAATGGTGAAACGGCGCAATGTGAGCCGGTTCATTGACTGATTAAAAAAAGACCAGGTATTTCGCCCGCTGTTTTTGGAATGATACATGGCCATATCAGAGTGACGTAACAGCTCCGAAGAGCTTGTCCCATCGGAGGGATAAATAGCAATTCCGATACTGGTGGTTAAAATTAATTTTTTGCCATCAATTGTAAACGGCGTTCTAAAATGTTCCAGCAATGATTCCAGCAGAAACTGTACGGGCTCATCCGTTTTTAAACTGCCAATAAGAATAACAAACTCGTCGCCACCTAAACGGCTGACCGTATCGCCTTTACGTACTGCACTGCTGAGACGTTCTGCTGCCTGAACAAGCAGTTTGTCTCCGGTTTCATGGCCCAGCGTATCATTTATTTTTTTAAAATCATCCAGATCAAGAAAGATAACACCAATTTTTTCTTTATTTCTCTGGGCATCATTAATAAGCTGGTTAAGGCGATCCAGTACCAGAATACGGTTTGGAAGATCTGTTAAGGTGTCATAATAGGCCAGATGGCTAATCTTTTTCTGTTGCTTTCTATTTTCAGTGACATCGGTTATAGCAATAATAATAATGGTTTCGTTTTCCAGTGTTAAGCGGGACAGGCTGGCATCAATAAAAATTGTTTCCCCGTTTTTTTTCAGTGCTTCAACAGGTTGTCTGTTCATTGCTGGAAAATAGCTGACTTCTGACTGCACAAATGAGTCCATCAATTGATTATGAACATTATGATATTTATTTGGTATCAGTTTGTTTATAGACTGGCCGATAATTTCATTATCGGAGTATTTAAAAATTCGTTCAGCTGCCTGATTAAAAATGGTGATGTTTCGGGTATCGGGTTCAATGGCAATGATACCTGTAGGGATGAGTTCCAGTACGGATAAATAACGGTTTTCACTGTCTTTTAACTGGCTTAAAATAAGTTTCAGTTCTTTCTGTTGTTTATCATTTTTAAGTAAGGAATGTTTAAACTCATTAATGGCAAGGAATAATTTTTTTATTAGTGGATCGGAATCCGGTGGCGTATTTATCTTTAAATTACCTTCGGATAAATGAATTAAATTAGTAAGAATAACATCCAGTCCATCTGTGGTTGTTTTTGAGAAGTAAATTGAAATTGCTAGCATAATCAGAATTAATATTACTGTCAGCAGGGGGATATAGTTATATTGAGCCCGGCCTTTTTCAACCAGTTTGGAAGCCTGTTTTAATTTGATTAAATGAGAGTTGGAAAATTTCAGCAATAATTTACTTAATTCTTTTAAAGCATTATTGGCAGTTAACAGTTCTTTCTGGGCTAATCCGGCATCCACTGTCGATAGCTCTATAGCACTAATGACGGAATTACGATAAGTTTGAAATAAATCGCTTAAATGTTTTATAACGGTTTGATTGTTAACAATATTTTTATCATTTCTGAAAGAGCGGTTGAGCCGATGTTCAATATTGTGTAGTGTATCAAGAATGTCTCGCCCCCTGATATAAACGCTCTCTTCATCAGGTGACTGGATGGTTTGCAATAATAGATCTGTCAGGCGGATATGATTGCTGGACAGTAAAATAGTTGCCTGACTGATTTCACTAATTTGTGGAAGGTTGTTATGGCTGATTTGATTGAATAAACTGGAATAAAACCGTATAACGGAATCACTACTTACAAAAAGTATAATTGTTAATATAATCCCGATAGCCGGAGCAATTAAAAAACGGGTTCTAAAGGACAGTAACTTTAACACTTATCTTCTCATTGTCTAATCCAGTCATCAGGCTTGATCATGCCTTTATAACTCAATCCGTTCTGGTTCTGTTTAAAAACAACAATAACCCCCTCCGGTTTTGGCCAGATACCGGTCCCATCTTTCAGATTGGAAGTATGCCCGACAAAAACACGGTTTTTATTACCCGGTTGAGAGCTTAACATGGCATTTTTCAGATAGTCACCGAGTTTTTGGGATTCCTGTTTATCCTTGCTGATTGAAAACTGCAGATTAGGATCAATCTGATATTTTCCAAATACCAGCTGCGCAGTATCCCTGGCACGACAATAAGGACTGCTGCTGACCTTGCCGATGGGGATTTTTAACTGTTTAATAAACTGTCCAATTTTTGCCATGCTCTGTTTCCCGGCCGGAGAGAGGTTTCTTTGTCTGGAGCAGTCTTTTAAATTGCTTCTGTCGGTATCTTTACTACCGTGATCAGTGGGACCATGGCGCATATAGATAATATATCCCCCCTGTTTTAATAGCTTGATTAAAGTGGATGGTGAGGTCTGACTTACAGGCGGTGCTTCATTTGCCGCTAATAGTAATAACGGGCAGAGAAAAACAATAATAGAAATCGTCTTTATTACCTGGTTCATAATATAAACTCCTCAGGGGTTAAATTAATCATAGGCAATAGATTGGTTCTTTTCAAACAGTCGGCAGGATTTTATTGCGTACACTATCTCAGGTGTAACAACTGGCAATAGGTGATTTATGGTTGTTCCCGTATTTAATCTGATCCTCTGTCAGGTTTAATACGGGAAAGAGTTTAGGGATGTGCTTTGCTTTATTGCATTGGGTCGGCACCCAGAGTACCGACCAGTTCATCCAGATAAGCGGTTGATGAAACCAGTTTGAGTTTTTCTTCGGCTCGTTTCAGCTGGCCTGAAATTTTCAGGCGGCGGGCTTCATCCGCATGGCTGTCTTTTTCCAGGAAATCAGTCAGATATTCAATATGATGTTGCCATAAATTTATATCTCGCTGTTGTTTAACCTGTAGACGTTGTTTATACCAGTCAGAAGATAATAGTGCTTCGCGAGTAAACATGGTACGAATATCAGGATGATGGGCATCCTTACCTTCATATTTACCGGTTGCCATAATATATAAAAGAGCTTTAATCGGTGGACAGGCCTGCTTTATGGAGCCGTCATCGATGTATGTTTGTGCTACGTTTTGCTGAGCTTCTACAATATTATTAATACCGTCCACAAAGTCTTCCATACTCTGGGTTTCAGGACGCAGAATATTGTCATCAAACACCGCTGATGGGTTGTCGAAAATCTTACCAAAGAAACCATGTACAAACAGGTTGGTGATCCGATAACCTAGACGGCTGGCAAGCACCTGCTGGCCATTGTGTTCAAAGTCTTCCAGTTTTTCCAGTTGCCCTTTATTGATAAGATAATCAGGACGGCGTTTCTCCGGTTTCAGTTGTGCCCAGATCTCTGGAATGATTAAACTGATATCATGATTCACCTTAGTATGAGGCCCTACATAGCCGGCAGCACTGCTAAAGCCCGAATAATCGGTCAGAATATAGGAAACCAGTGCGTTATTTAAGTCTGCAGTAGGCAACAGGGCATTAAACGGACCTTTGGTCAACGCCCCTTCAGAACCGGCACCGGTAGTCGATGGAGATTTACCGGTCAGACTGCAGATAAAGTCCATAAACAGTTCCGGCAGTTCCTGATAGTGGATTGGATTATAAACGGCCAGAGAACGGATGCCGGCTTCTGGTTCGGGTGGATTATTTCTGCGTCCGGTCAGGACCGAGTCTACCGGGAAGCAAATGGGTTCATCCAGCGGTGCTCTACGATGGAAGCGGGCACTCATTTCAGCCAGGTATAATTTAACAGGATTGGCTAAATCGGAACGAAGCTGCAGATAACGGGGATTTTTACTGGGCGCACCATCAACCATCAGGGGATGTGCAGAGGATACTGCCTTTTTGCCTTCTTCCAGACTCTTTAACAGCAAGCTGCGCATGGGCTGGGTATACTTATCAAATTCAACCTGATCTTCCGTAATTTCTCTGAGATCGTCTGTGGTCAAAGGCTGATAATTAGCGAGAAAATTATCCGGTTGTGACATTTCCAGCTCGGTCTGTTTGTCGAAGCCTTTAATAATGGCATCATCAGGTCTCTGGAACAGCCGAAATTCACAGTTTTTAATTAGTTTAATGCATTTATGTTTGTTTTTTTCCGGCATATTGACCAGTTTTTCTGCTGGTACAACAACAGATGCGGTAATATCATCTTCCATCTGTACTTTTTCAGCAATTACATAGTCCTGACGCATTTTGTATATTCGCCAGGCACCGTCAGAATCAAAGCCGACTCGCAGATAAGACATAATTAACTGTCGGTCGTCATATTTCAGTTCATGCCCCTGCACACCATCTATCATATCCACGGTAAAATGTTTGTGCCAGTTAGCACCCCATTGTGGGCGATAGAAGCGTTTGATCATAAATGCCAGAGCTTTAATAGAACTGGGAATGGTTTCCAGCCACTTATTATACTCTGGGGTAAATTTTTCCTCTGAAGGAGTCAGCATTTTTATCATGGAGCCAAGACTGCGGTTCATGCTTAAAGGTGGACGGTGAGGGTTGTCGGTATAATCCGGTGTAAATTCCTTTTTATAACGATTAGAATAATCGTAATTAAATATTTCTTTGACTTTTTCCAGGGATTCATTCAGGTCGCCAACGAATAACGGACCATAAATAACGGCATCATCAATAGCTTTGGAAATTTCTGATTTACCGCCGCCGGAAACAGTACAGGGTTTGTGGCAAAACGTACCTTCTGCATCAGTACCGACAATACGCCAGGATGGTGCCTTGGGGTGTTTTTCCATGGCAATTTTATAGCCGCTGGGATGCATATAGGTATAACCAGGTTTCAATTTAATACTCTGGGGTTTACCCTGATGAGTCCAGGTCACTGTCTGTTCATTCAGATCCATCTGCAGGTTTTCAGAAGGTACATAAATAAGTTGTGGAAACTTTTTATCAATACCATAGCCTTCTTCCTGAAGGTTCATAATGTCACTATAACGGTCTATAATTTCATCAAAACAGTAATCTGTGTTTTTAGTACGGGTATCCTTGCCGAATTCTTCACCATGATTGTGTCTTGGAAATGCCAGGGCACCACCGGCATGTTCTTCTTCCGCCAGTCCAAAGAGATTGGCGGAATAACTGAGCTGAGTTTTAACTTCTTTTTTACAATAACCAAAGTAATTATCAGCCAGAATGGTCACAATGACGCCCCGTTTATCACGGGCAGTAATTTTAAACGGCTGACCATTGTTATAC
>JALSUJ010000503.1 GCA_027071355.1 Gammaproteobacteria bacterium
CTATTATGGCGACCGTTGAAGTAACCGCTGAAAATTTTAATGATTTAATTACTAATAACGATATTGTTATTGTTGATTTCTGGGCACCCTGGTGTGGTCCCTGTAAAGGTTTTGCTCCCGTTTATGAAGAATTATCAGAAAAATATCCTGATATTATATTTGCAAAAGTTAATACTGAAGAAGAACAGCAATTAGCCGCTGAATTTCAAATCCGCTCTATTCCCACACTGATGATTTTCCGGGAACAGATTATTTTATTTTCTCAGCCGGGTGCTTTGCAGGGTTCACAACTGGAGCAGATCCTGGAACAGGCACAGACTCTGGATATGGATCAGGTTAGAAAGGATATAGAACAGCAGCAGGCTGAGCAGGAAACCAAACAGTAACCATTGATGAAGTTTCATGCTGAACAGTTTGAACATAAGCAAGCTGAAAAAATAGGGGTATTACTGGTTAATCTGGGTTCACCAGATAAACCGGATGCCCCCTCAATACGACGTTTCCTAAGAGAATTTCTTTCCGATCATCGAGTTATAGAAATACCTAAGCCCATCTGGCAGATTATTCTTAATTTTTTTATCTTACCTTTTCGCCCCCGAAAGCTGGTACCTCTGTATCAGGCCATCTGGACCGATACTGGTTCTCCTCTGGTCGCTATTGCTCAAAAGCAGAAACAGCAGCTGGAAGCCTGTTTTAAAAAAGATAATTCTGATATCTGTTTTGCACTGGCTATGCGCTATGGCAAACCGGATATCAAGTCCGCTTTAAAGCAACTGACTCGTCAAAATGCCAGAAAAATCCTTGTTTTTCCTACCTATGCTCAATATTCAGGGACGACTACGGCCTCAATTTTTGATGCCGTAACGAAAGAACTGCAGCAATGGCGCTGGGTTCCTGAATTGCGCTTTATTAATCAGTACCATGATAATGAGGCTTACATTCAGGCACTGGCGGATTCGGTTAAAGAGCACTGGCAAAACAGAGGGCAGGCAGAAAAATTGCTAATGTCTTTTCATGGCCTACCGAAATTCTGTCTTGATAAAGGCGACCCGTATTTCTGCCAGTGTCATAAAACCGCACGATTACTGGCTGAAAAACTGGGTTTAAATGATCAGCAATGGCAAATCACTTTCCAGTCTCGCTTTGGCAAAGCCGAATGGCTAAAACCCTATACCAGCGCGTCACTGGAACAATTGGCTCAACAGGGCACACTATCCGTTGATGTTATCTGCCCCGGTTTTGCTATCGACTGTCTGGAAACACTGGAAGAAATTGCAGTAGAAAACCGGGATGTCTTTATCAATGCCGGCGGTAAAGAATATCATTATATCCCCGCATTAAATGATTCAGAAGCACATATAAACGTACTGGCAAGCCTGATTAAACAGCATATTCAGGGCTGGGAGGTTGAAACGGATCAGGAGAGATTAGAGCAAAGAAAGCGTTTAAAAAAAGCGCTGAGCGTTCAGCGCTGAGCGTTCAGAAAGAGCCAGAGCAGAAGAGCATATGGTTAATTTATTGTAAAATAAGTGTTTATTTCTCTTAACTTAAGTCTTTATGATTTTAAGATCTTTTGCTCTGGCTCTTAAGCTCTTTCTCAACGCTCAACGCTCAACGCTGCTCTAATTAATTAATCCCTCAAACGGCTGTACATCCACCATTTCCCCCACTTCAATACTGTCACTCTCAGCGGGGAGTACAATAAAACAATTGGCCCGACTCATGGCTGTCAGTACATG
>JALSUJ010000504.1 GCA_027071355.1 Gammaproteobacteria bacterium
TCGCATTAATTCTCTGGATGAACAGTTAAACAGTTTTATTACCGTGACACCAGAGATTGCTCTGCAGCAGGCACAGCAGGCGGATGAACAGCGGGCAGCCGGCAATGCCGGACTGCTTAATGGCATTCCACTGGCTCAAAAAGATATTTTCTGTACCAAAGATGTCAAAACATCTTGCGGTTCTAAAATGCTGGATCCCTTTATCTCACCATATAATGCCACTACCATTGAAAAGTTTAATAGCTCCGGTGCCATTATGCTGGGTAAAACCAATATGGATGAGTTTGCTATGGGCTCATCTAATGAAACATCCTGGTATGGCCCGGTAAAAAACCCCTGGGCACTGGAAGCCGTTCCCGGTGGTTCATCCGGTGGTTCTGCGGCCGCGGTGGCTGCTCGTCTGACACCGGCTGCTACTGGTACCGATACCGGCGGTTCAATTCGTCAACCGGCGTCTTTCTGCGGTATTACCGGACTGAAACCTACCTATGGCCGGGTTTCCCGCTACGGTATGATTGCTTTTGCCTCCAGCCTGGATCAGGCGGGACCCATGACCAGAACAGCAGAAGATGCGGCCCTGATGCTCAATGTTATGGCGGGTATGGATCGACGTGATTCCACCAGTGTGGACCAGCCAGTACCGGATTATACTGCCAGCTTAAATGACAGCATTGAGGGGCTTAAAATTGGTTTACCCAAAGAGTACTTTTCTGAAGGTCTGGATGACGGGGTAGCTAAAGTGATTGAGGACGCGGTCAAAGAATATGAAAAAATGGGTGCTGTGATCAGTGAGATCAGCCTGCCCAATAGCCAGCTGGCGGTACCAACCTATTATATTATTGCCCCGTCAGAGTGTTCATCTAATCTGTCCCGTATGGATGGGGTGCGTTTCGGGCATCGTTGCGATAATCCTAAAGATCTTAATGATTTATATATCCGCTCCCGTGGTGAAGGTTTCGGGCCGGAAGTTAAGCGCCGTATTCTGGTAGGTACATATGCCTTATCAGAAGGTTTTTATGATGCCTACTATGTTAAGGCACAAAAGACTCGCCGTTTGATCAGTAATGACTTTAATGCTGCTTTTGAAAATGTGGATGTCATCATGGGTCCGGCAGCACCATCAACAGCATTTAATATTGGCGAACTGACAGACGATCCAATTACTATGTATTTATCCGATATTTATACTATTGCTGTCAATCTGGCCGGTTTACCAGGAATGTCGATTCCAGCAGGATTTGTTAATAATCGTCCGGTAGGATTACAGTTAATCGGCAGGCATTTTGATGAAGCAAAATTATTAAATATTGCGCATAGCTTTCAAAAAAATACTGACTGGCATAGTCGAGGGCCGGAGTTGTTTAGTTAGTTAGGTTTGTTTTGTGCCTATGAAGATCCTCAGACTCTTATTACCCTGCTAAAGACACCGTGAATCCATCCATGGAGGCTTTTCGTCAGCGTCCCTGCTGCCGAAACTTTACCAGGGTAATAAGAGTCTAAGAATACTCTCTCGGAGTATTTCGATACTATTGAAAGCTAAAGTTATTTTAGAAATAAATCATTAAAGTTAAAGCGAAACTAGAGTTTTGGGGGATATGGTGGGCTTGTCCGGGGTTTATGAAAACATGGATGTTTTCGTAAAGCGATACATGGAAGTACTAGAGCGTCCCCGGACAAGCCCACCATATCTCCCAATACGTCTGGACAGCCACATAAAAAATTTAAGTAAAACCACAGAGGTTAAAGAATTATTATGCAATGGGAAGTTGTGATTGGTTTAGAAATTCACGTCCAGTTGGCGACTAAATCGAAAATATTCTCTGGTGCTTCCACCGCTTACGGGGCAGAGCCAAATACTCAGGCCTGTGCTGTTGATATGGGGCTGCCGGGTGTCTTGCCGGTGTTTAACGGTGAAGCATTAAGAAAGTCAGTGATGTTTGGTCTGGCTATAGATGCCGAAATTAATGAGCGTTCAGTTTTTGACCGTAAAAATTATTTCTATCCGGACTCACCGAAAGCCTATCAGATCAGTCAATTGTATTATCCTGTGGTAGGGGAAGGCTTTATTGATATTGACCTGGAAGACGGCAGCAGCAAGCGGGTGGGTGTGACTCGGGCACATATGGAAGAAGACGCCGGTAAATCACTGCATGAAGACTTTCACGGGCAAACCGGAATTGACTTAAACCGTGCCGGTACACCCCTGCTGGAAATTGTTTCTGAGCCGGATATGCGCAGTGCCAAAGAAGCAGTAGCCTATATGCGTAAAATACATTCTATTGTGCGTTATCTGGGGGTGTCGGATGGTAATATGCAGGAAGGTTCCTTTCGTTGTGATGCCAATGTATCTTTACGCCCTAAAGGGCAGGAAGAATTTGGTACCCGGACGGAACTGAAAAACATTAACTCGTTCCGTTTTGTGGAAAAAGCCATTAATGTTGAAATAGAACGACAAATGGATATCCTGGAAAGTGGTGGTAGAATTATTCAGGAAACACGTCTGTACGATGCGGATAAAAATGAAACCCGTTCCATGCGCAGTAAGGAAGAAGCTAACGACTATCGCTATTTCCCTGATCCCGATCTGCTGCCTATTGTTATTTCAGCAGCGGAAATTGAAGCCATCCGGGCAACCCTGCCTGAGCTGCCCGATGATAAATGCAAACGTTTTATCTCGGAACTGGGACTGTCAGAAAAAGATGCTAAAGCACTGACTGCCGATCGTGATATGGCGGATTATTTTGAACAGGTACAGCAGACAATTGATGATGCCAAAATGGCTGCGAACTGGCTGCTGGGTGAAGTATCGGCAAGACTGAATAAAAATACCCTGGAATTTAAAGACTGCCCGGTGAATGCACAGCAGTTAAGCGGTCTGTTAACACGGATTAAAGACAATACCATTTCCGGAAAAATTGCCAAGGATGTCTTTGAAGTGATCTGGGAGGGGGGTGAAGACGCTGATACGATTATTGAGAAAAAAGGTCTGAAGCAGATCACCGATAGCAGCGCAATTGAGGCTATTATTGATGAAGTAATTGCGAATAACCCGTCTCAGGTAGCAGAGTTTAAATCCGGTAAGGACAAGCTGATTGGCTTCTTTGTTGGTCAGGTGATGAAGGCTTCTAAAGGTAAGGCTAATCCGGGGCAGGTTAATCAGCTGTTACAGCAGAAACTAAAGTCGTAAGATATTATATTAGTCATTAGTTATAAGTTATAAGTTGGGAATATGAGTAAAACTGATCAATTGCGGCGCTTTTTATTTGATAAGGCTAATATCCGTGGGGAAATTGTCCAGCTCAATGAGGTCTGGAAAACCATGGAGGCTAATCATAAATATCCAGCCGTTATTCGTCAGTATCTGGGTGAAGTAGTGGCGGCTTCAATATTATTATCCGCTACTATCAAGTTTGAAGGTTCGCTGACCATTCAGGCGGGTGGTGACGGTCCACTAAGTTTAATGGTGGTGGAATGTCGAAATGATTTCGGGGTACGCGGGGTGGCCAAATTTAAGGAACCTCTGCCGGAACAGACGGATATTAAAACCCTGCTGGGTAAAAGTAACCTGGTTATTACTATTGAGCAGGCGAAAACCAGTGAAAGGTATCAGGGTATAGTTGCTCTGGAAGGCAATAGTATTGCAGAATTTCTGGAAACCTATCTGCACCGATCTGAGCAGCTGGAAACCAGAATTTTTCTGGCGGCGGATGAACATGCGGTCGGTGGTTTATTATTACAGCAGCTGCCCGGTAAAAATGATGATGAGGACAGCTGGGATCGCATTACTCATCTGGGCAGTACCATACAGGCAAATGAATTACTGGGTCTGGATGACCGGGAGATAATCCATCGCTTATATCATGAAGAGGACGTGCGGCTATTTGAACCCGAACCGGTGCATTTTCAATGTAGCTGTTCCAGAGACAAGGTCAGCAAAATGCTGCGTTCTATTGGTGAACAGGAAGCTGCAGATATTATTAAGGAGCAGGGTGCGATTTCTGTAGACTGTGAGTTTTGCGGTACTACTTATGCCTTTGATGAAATTGATATTGCCGAAATCTATGCCAGTCAGATCCATTCAGAAACAGGCACAACGCGCCATTAATATTCTCTGAATTTGTCCATAAATTCTAAATGGCACGTTAGTTCGTGTAGAGACTATTGATCAACAGCTTCTACTGCTTTCCTGAATCAGTTTTATAGCATCCCTGGCATCTCTGATTTTTTTCAGCTCAATAAAAAGCTCTTCAGCCTGAGTATAAGTCGGCATTAACCATTTAACCCAGAGTTTAAGACGAGGAGCTATATAACGTTCTTTAAGAGCTGTGTTTGCGCTCATTAATAAATACAGTTGTTCCAGATGTTTAACCATATCAGCCCAGTTTAGAGGCTTATAATGTTCATGTGATAATTGACCGGTCTGATATTTTATCTGTAAGGCCAGATCCGGAGTGACCATTGCACCACGCCCCAGCATGACATCCTCGCACTGACTTCTTTCTCTGCATAACAGGTAATCCTCTACTGACCAGATTTCACCATTGGCAATCACTGGAATAGCAAGTGCTTCTCTAACAGGTGCTAGCGTTTCCCAGTAAGCGGGGGGACGATAGCCGTCCAGTTTGGTTCGGGCATGAATCGTGATCCAGTTTGCTCCCCCGTTTGCAATGGCCAGAGCATTCTCCATAGCCAGAGACGGATCATCATAACCCAGACGCATTTTAGCGCTAACCGGTATCTGTTCCGGTACTGCCTGACGTACACTTTGAACCAGCTGATATATGCGCTCAGGATATTTTAATAAACTGGCACCGCCTTCTCGACGGTTCACGGTTTTTGCCGGACAGCCAAAATTCAAATCAATACCCTGACTGCCCAGAGACGCAGCTTTAGCGGCATTTTCGGCCATTGCCTGTGGATCACTGCCCAGTAATTGTAAAAAAACAGGAATACCTGAAGGGGTATGGCTAATGGCTTGTGGTTCTTCGGGATTAAGTTCTGGACAGCGACGATAGAAAACCCGTTGCGGGAAGAGTGTATCGGTTACCCGTAAAAACTCAGTGACACATAAATCAAATCCCCCGATACTGGTCAGTATATCGCGGGCATAACTATCAGTTAGTCCATCCATGGGGGCCAGTAGAATTTTCATTAGATGCTCAATACACTATATTATTTCGGGATTTTATTGTTGACTTATGGCTTTGAGCAGACAGGACATTGAGGATCTGCAGGTAGTTTCATACTTCTCCAGTCCATACTCCAGGCATCAAGCAGGAGTAGTCGGGAATATAATGGCTTACCAATATCCATAATTATTTTCAAGGTTTCAGTGGCCTGAATGCTGCCGATAATGCCAACCACTGGAGCTAGAATGCCATTTTCAGAACAGGTGGTCGCAGTATCACTGGCATCGTCTTTATACAGGCAGCGATAACAGGGACCCTGTCCCTGATTAGCAAAAACAATAACCTGACCTTCCATTCTTATAGCGGCACCGGAAACCAGAGGTGTTTGCTGCTGGACACAAACTTCATTTAATAAAAAACGCGAATCAAAATTGTCTGTGCCATCAATAACGACATCGGCTTCCTGTACCTGTTGTGTTAATGCGCTTCTGTCCAGTTGAGTGCTGAGTGCGGTAACTTTAATCAGTGGATTAAGCTGCTGTAATGTCTGCTGTGCTGATTGTGCTTTATTTAAACCTATACGCTGTTGATTACTATGAATGATCTGGCGTTGTAAATTGGATAAATCAACCTCATCAAAATCACAGATCACCAGATGGCCGATACCCGCAGCAGCAAGATACATTGCAACAGGTGAACCCAGACCACCCATACCGATAATTAAAACCCGGGCATTAAGCAGTTTTTCCTGCCCTTTAACATCAACATAGGGCAGCATAATCTGTCGGGAGTAACGCAGTAATTGATCATCATTCATGCGGATATATTCTTTATAGTTCTTTAACTAAAGTTTAGAGTTTCAGATCCTTAAAAACATTGAGCACCTCGGTTAAACCGATAGCCCGTAACAGGAACCGGGTATCCCTTGCTGAAACCGCCGTGAATCCATCCATGGAAGCTTTTCGACAGCATCCCTGCTGTCGAAACTTCATCAAGGGATACCCGGTACCTGTTACTCCGAGGTAAATAAAATAATTCGGTTAAATATGAAACTCTTTAATGT
>JALSUJ010000505.1 GCA_027071355.1 Gammaproteobacteria bacterium
GAGTACCCGTGCTGATAGATCAAAAAAATATAAATAACAGCGGCGAGGCGGATGAGCTGCCGGCAGAACCGGTGGCGTTTTTAAAAGAACATTTAGCGCATACTCTGGCCCCCTTAAATTACACTCTGTTAAATAATCACCTGTCCATTCCTACCGATGAGAATCTGGCTCGTTGGGTTCATCAGAAAATTGATCTGGCGGGTATTGATCGGGTGGCTATTCAAAGTACTCATGACAGCGGCGTGGATCTTGATAAGGTGGGACATGCTCATATCTGGCGGCGTTATCGTTTTGAAGCCGCTCATCAATTACCTAATGTACCTGAAGGGCATCAGTGCGGGCGTATGCACGGCCATGGTTTTGAAGTGATTTTGCATGCTAATCAAAACCTGTATTCCACAGCGGATGAATCTGCGGCGGATATGGGGGTGGATTTTGAGCGGATGGATCGACTCTGGCAGCCCCTGTATGAACAGCTGGATTATACCTGTCTGAATGATATTAAGGGTCTGGAAAATCCTACCTCAGAGGTGCTGGCCAACTGGATATGGCAGCAGCTTAAGCCGCAGTTCAGTCAGTTGTCCTGGGTAACGGTGTATGAAACCCATACCTCCGGTTGTCATTTTGATGGCAGACATTATCGTATCTGGAAGGAACAGCGTTTTGAGAGTGCCTTAAAACTCAAACGGGTTGCCCGGGGTGATAAGCGTCGGCAATTGCACGGACATAGTTATTTAATCCGCCTGCATCTGACGGCAGAGCTGGATGAGGTGATGGGCTGGACGGTGGATTATGGTGATGTTAAGACCCTCTTTAAACCGGTTTATGAACAACTGGATCATCATCGTCTGGATCAGCTTGAGGGTATTGAAGATGCTGATGTCACACATTTACTGTACTGGATTAAAAACCAGATGGCCCATGACCTGCCGCAGCTGGATCGTATTGACCTGTTTGAAACACCCGGCTGTGGAGCAATTTTATGCTGGGGTGAAGAAGGTCCGGCACTGCCCGACTGAGTACCGTGCCGGTATTGATTATGACCTATACTGTTAAAGAACTTTTTTATACCCTGCAGGGTGAAGGCAGGCAAACCGGGCGGGCGGCGGTGTTCTGTCGTTTTAGCGGCTGTAATCTCTGGAGCGGACTGGAAAAGGATCGTGATAAAACGGTTTGCCCCTTCTGTGATACCGATTTTGTCGGTTATGATGGTGAAGGCGGCGGTAAATTTACTTCCGCTATCAAACTGGCCGAAAAAATTATTCAAACCTGGCCGGTTACTGATGAAGGGCTGCCCTATGTGGTTTTTACCGGCGGGGAGCCGTTATTACAGTTAGATGAGGCATTAATTACCCTATTGCATCGGGCCGGTTTTGAAATCGGCGTGGAAACCAATGGTACAATCGAAGCGCCTGAGGGTATAGACTGGCTCTGTGTCAGCCCCAAACAGCTGGATAAACTGGTGCAGCGCAGAGGTGATGAACTAAAACTATTATTCCCCCGGGAGGATTTACCGCCCGAACAGCTGGCACATCTGAATTTTAGATATTTTTACCTGCAGGCAGTGGACGACCCCCAGCAAAGCACAAGCAACCAGCAGCCCGTAGTGGAATATTGTTTACGGCACCCTCAGTGGCGGGTATCACTGCAGACCCATAAAATTTTAGGACTTAAATAAAGGCTTATAACAGACATGGATACATTAACTATAATTATCGTTGGAGTGATCATTTTACT
>JALSUJ010000506.1 GCA_027071355.1 Gammaproteobacteria bacterium
GAATTATATCACCTGTCATGTTTAATTAATAGAGATGTATGTTCATATTGAAACACCTTTTAATTCACAAAAGTTCACAATGCAATTAGTTAAACCATGAGTTAAGTCAAAGAAATAAATAGCAAAAACAATTAAGATGCCATGCAAGATGATTACACTCCTAATTGGAAACCCTGATGAATACACTATTTAAGACAATCTTTTGTTTAACCCTCTCTTTAATTTCTACATGCAATTATGCTCTCAATACTCCGACTGATTTTTCAGATTTAGTTTTATGGCTGGATGCCAATGACTCCGCAACTTTGTTTAACGATACGGCTTGTACTAATACCATAACAGCGGATACAGACGTACAATGCTGGCAAGATAAATCAGGCAGTGGCAATCATGTTGTTCAAACGACCGCAGCCACTCCCACCTATCGGCTTAATCAACAAAACACCATGCCTACACTTGAATTTAATGTTAATGCAGGTAACGATGATCGTTTATCAACCACTACTGCTGGACAAATTACTGCCAACAACGCTTACACTAAATTTGTAGTCTTTGCTTATGATAATTTAACCACATCTAACAACCTCATCTCATCAGCGACAACCACAGGAACCGCTTTTTGGGGAAGTAATGCACCTAACAACGGACGTTTACATGTGTGGAATTTAAATGGAACTGCAACAAATCCAGGTCATCTTTCATCACCGACTCAATTAACCATTGGGCAGTATTATATCGGTGCAAGCCGTTATGATAATATCGCTGCTGATGGCAACCTTAGTGTTTTAAATATTGATGGTAACCAAGTTGCTAGCGATGATACCGTTCAAAATCATGCAGCTCAAGTTATCTCCATCGGCAACCACAATGACAATTCAGGACTGGATGGACGAATTGCCGAGGCCATTGTCTACAATCGTGCGTTAACTGACTTGGAAATTGACTGTGTCGAGGCTTATTTAGGTGATAAATGGAACATAGCCACACCCAATGCTGGTACGCAATGCACCGCAGCTGATTCTCTAACCTTAGACAAAAACAACTACCCCGAGTTTAAAATATTTCAGCGCGATGGCAATGACCACTATGACTTTGCATTAACTGGTAGCTATGTTGGAAATTGTACTGCTGTTGAAGCTTCTTTTAACGGAGAAAATTATACCACTATTGATGCTGCCCCAGCAGGCGGTATTTTTTCTGGTAATTTATTAAATCAAGCTGTAGGGCAAGGTAATTTAGCCGTGCGGTGTGCTAATAATACAATCTTAAATGATACCGTTGCCAATATAGGCATTGGTGATGTTTATGTTGTGGCGGGGCAATCCAATGCCGAAGGTCGGGCTATTAATCAACAAACTTATACTGATGTCGCACAAAACACTGCTGTATTTCCAACCGTTTTTTCACAGGACAATGTGTGGTTTCTAGGCGATGATGATACTGATCCAACACAAGCTGCAGGCTCTGTTTGGCCTATAGTTGGTGGATATATTGTTGAAAATACCCATATACCTGTGGCTTTTATTACGGTTTCAACTGGTGCAACAGCATTAGTTAATCCTCCTGAATGGCAAAAAGGTGGAGCAACCTGTAATGGCGCCTTAAATTGTTATGCACAAATGACAACCCAAGTGACAAACTCTGGCGTTAATGCGGTTAAAGCCATTTTGTGGTTTCAAGGCGAATCCGATGCATTTGTTCATAATGTTACACAAATTGAGTACAGAAATGCCTTTG
>JALSUJ010000507.1 GCA_027071355.1 Gammaproteobacteria bacterium
CTGCTGAAACGTAAAACATTTAAATTCAAAAAGAAGGGGACTCACAACAGTACAATTAAAACCGCTATTCCAGTTAAAAATCCTCATAAGGGGCTGCATAACCGGGATGATTTAACACCGAATTTTAAAACGTCAGCGGAATCGTTTAAAACAAAGCGCCAGGTGGATATGGATAATTTGTCGAAAGAAGATGAATTTACAAAAAAAATATTAAATGCTCAAAAGTGGAATATTGATAAAATAAAACAGGTACTGGGTTCCGGAACAGGATTTAAACCAAAAAAATACAACAAGGGTGACAAGCTCTATGGCTTTAATACTCAGGGTATACCCAGAAACCTTGAAAATTCAGCGTATCTGCTGGATGATGCCGTCTACAAAGACGTACAGAAGCAATATTTCAAACAGGGGCACTGGGATCGAGAAGGAGTAAAAAATTACCTGGCGCTGCCCTGTTTTAACCGGGCCAATACCATCGATCTGATGGAAGTCACAGAAGAGACCACCGGGCTAGAATCCACCATTGGTTCGGCCACAGAATTATTAAGGTATGATGGCGCTAATGGCTACAATACTGGAACTTATGGCAAAATAATGAAAGGCGGCGGCACACAGATAACACTCGATGCCTCTAAAATAAAACTGATCCCAAAGGAATAACCATGGTCGATACCGAAGAACAGAGACTGGATATTATTAAATATTGTGACCTGTTGTTAAACGGGTATTTAAGTCATTTTGAGCAAACGGACGATAGATCACAGGGACGGATGATCACCCAGTTTAAATGGTTAAAGGAACGGGCTGAAAATCATGATCTGCCACTGCCTGTTGCAAAAGAAAAACTGGCATCATTACTTTATATATATACTACGGGTGAAATGTATGCTCTTTATGACTACGAGCAGCCAATACTGGAGCAATACAATAAAGAGACAATTGAAAAAACAATGACACGGATAATATCACTGACATATGAAGGGAGTTTACTCACCAAAAAAGAACATTTTCCCTATATTGTACGGGTTATTGATGCATTAATATTGTTAATAGAGAGATCAGACTACAATCTGGAAGGCTATAAAACTGAGTTTATAAAAGATTTAAGGGATATTCAAAAACGTTTAAAAAAAGATGATATTGATCCACCCTTGGGAGCCTATAAATCGCATTATCCAAGCTTTATTGAGATTGATTTTATTTTTAATATGAATTATAAAAAAGATATTAAACTTTTTAGAATTGTTTCGAATGCCATATTTAATGGACACCGACCCGACACCTGGTTAACGCCGAAAGATGCAGACCGGGAAAGTCAGCAGTTACTGAATGAAGTGATGCAGCAGTAAAATGACTGACACCGAAGAACAGAGACTGGATATTATTAAATATTGTAACCTGTTGTTAAACGGGTATTTAAGTCATTTTGAGCAAACGGACGATAGAGCACAGGGACGGATGATCACCCAGCTTAAATGGTTAAAGGAACGGGCTGAAAATCATGATCTGCCACTGCCGATTCCACGGGAAAAGTTAAGCTCCCTGCTTTATATTTATACTACGGGTGAAATGTATGCTCTTTATGACTATGAGCAACCAATACTGGAGCAATACAATAAAGAGACAATTGAAAAAATAATGACACGGATAATATCACTGACATATAAAGGGAGTTTACTCACCAAAAAAGAATATTTTCCCTATATTGTACGGGTTATTGATGCATTAATAT
>JALSUJ010000508.1 GCA_027071355.1 Gammaproteobacteria bacterium
ATATTACTGGATAAGAGCCTAAATCTGTTTATGCCCATCGAGCTATGCAAAAAACTAAAAAACCAATAAGCTTTTCCTTAACGCTTAACGCTTAACCCAGCATATCCCGTTCAGATAGATGCTTTAAAGGAACCATACGTTTGTGCAATATGCCAAATACCACCAATTGTTGCTTATGCAGCATATAATAAATGACATGACTTGCATGAGGAAAACTTAACACATTTAATCCAACCTCAGGTCTTAGCTTGCCGAGAGAGGGAGTATCGGCAAGCAAAAGTATGGTTTGCCTGAGTGCTGATAAATATTTTTTCGATTGCAAACAACCCCATTGTTTTATCGTAAAACGTCGTATTTTAATGAGATCAGATTTAGCTTCTGACGTTAATCGAAAATTAGCCATCAATCAAGCAGGCCTTCCTCTAAAGCATCAAAGAAAGAATCACCATCAATAGTATTACCCGCTTTAATATCGATTTTTGCCTGCTCAGCTCTTGATTGCAAAAATTGGAGTTTAAGCGCCTCAATGTTTTCATACTCATCCATTGAAATAACCACCACCACAGGTTTCCCATTTTTATTAATTTGAACCGGTGCACGTTGCGCTTTTAACAACATTTCTCCAAATTGTGTTTTGGCTTCATTAGCAGAAAGTGTATCCATCTTTAAATCCCTAAAAATATCATTCGATTCGTTCATTATAATTAAATTGCGCTAAATAATTCAAGATCAAAACTATTCTCCCAGCACTCGCCCCAGCAAGCTATTTCGTAGTACTTAGCTCTGAGCTCCAGCTCTTTCTTAACGCCTAACGCAATCTCTCTGTATGTCAATTTGACACACAAAGTTGTCTATGGCATATTGCAGTCTATTCAGGCAATTTTTAAGTGAGCAAAATCATGTCCTCAGTAAAAGCAGAATCCAGATTAGTGGCAAGAGTTTCTCCTGACATTCATCAATTGGTTAATGAAGCTGCCTCTTTAAGTGGCACAACTATGACTCAATTTCTTATATCTGCTGTTACAGAAAAAGCCACAAAAATTATAGAAGACATGAAGATTATACGTCTGACTCAAGAAGATTCCAGAGCAGTTTTTGATGCATTGGAGAATCCAGGAGAACCCAATAAATCACTCAAGCAATTATGGCAGCAATATAAAGGTTCAGGTCTTTATGACATTGAAGATAAAACGGATAAATAAGCAGCATAATCGTAAAGTATTTGATTGTGGTCAGGCAGATCTTAATGCTTATATTACAACAACAGCCAGACAGCATAGTGATAAGGGACTTTCAAAAACATTTGTTTTAATTGATGATGAACAGCCAGATAATATACTGGGATACTACACACTGGCTGTTTGTGAAATACAACCACCACACCATGAGAAAAAGTTTAAAAACTACCCATATCAACTACCTGCACTAAAATTGGCAAGATTAGCCGTGGATATAAACCATCAGAAAAAAGGTTATGCCAGACTTTTATTAAGTAATGTGATTCACAAAGCAATGCTTATTGAGCAACAGGTAGGTATTATTGGTATTATAATCAATGCAAAAAACCAAACAGTTGTGCAAATGTATAAAAAATACGGTTTTATATTACTGAATAAGAGCCTAAATCTGTTTATGCCCATCGAGCTATGCAAAAAACTAAAAAACCAATAAGCTTTTCCTTAACGCTTAACGCTTAACGCTTAACGCTTAACGCTTAACCCTTAAC
>JALSUJ010000509.1 GCA_027071355.1 Gammaproteobacteria bacterium
TTTCTTTATGTAGTACATTTTGTACACTCTCAGGACATATGTCAAGTTAAATATATAATTTAAGTATTTGATTTTTAATACATTAACATATCATGTTATTCTAATATAGATTAAAACAACAACAGGAAAGGAAAAGCTACAACAAAAAATCAATAAGTTGCGTAATAAACATAATGTACTTTAATCGCTTTATTGGCTAAGGCATAACAAAATCGTGTGCTTTTAAAATATTTATCTTTATCCTCATTGACATATATCACACAATTTGTTGTTTTTTTTTCCTTTTATCGTGAGAAATAGTCAATTAGTCGATATAATCATTTTAGCATGTATCTAAAATACAACATAAAATAATAAACCCGGAGCCTGTTCCATTTATATCCGGGATACAAAAGGGATATTAATAATATGAAAAAATCACTTCATATAGCGGTTGCCGGTGTTCTTCTAACCCTGGGCGCAGGCTTATCCGCTAATAGTATGGCATCCGGATTTGCCATTATTGAAAACTCTGCCAGCGGTATGGGCCAGGCCTTTGCCGGTGCCGCCGCCGTAGCTGAAGATCCATCCACTGTTTATTTTAACCCTGCCGGCATGATGTATCTGGAAGGTACTCAGGTCACTGTGGGTATGCATATTATTAATTCCAGGGCTGAATTTAATGATAAAGGCAGTACGGACTTATCAAATTTGCCCCCTCCATTAGTCAGTACTTCTCGCGGTGGCGATGGTGGCGATGCCGGTGATACCTTTTTTGTCCCTAATTTTTATTATGTCCAGGATTTTGGCGGCAAATATAAAATTGGCTTAGGCGTCAATGCCCCGTTTGGACTGGGGACTAAATATGATAATGGCTGGATGGGACGTTATACCTCAACTGACTCTGAATTAAAATCAATTAATATCAATCCGGCCATTGCTTTTAGAGCCAATGATCGATTATCCATTGGCCTGGGTATGAATATCCAGTATCTTGATGCCACACTTAAGAAAGACATCTACCAACTTGCATTACCTGGTCCTTTTTCCAGACCCGATGGTAAAGCAAAAGTCGAAGGTGACTCCTGGGAATTAGGCTTTAATATAGGGTTTATCTATGAAATTACTCAGGCTACTCGTTTAGGTATGCATTATAGAAGTAAAATATCACATAAACTTGAAGGCGATGTAAACTATCAGGGAATCTCCCCTGCTCTAACTGGATTACTGTTCAACCAGGATGTTACTGCCAATATTGAGACTCCTTCAACCTTATCTCTTAGCATAACTCATCAGTTAAACAATAAACTAACCATATTGGGAGACGTTACATTTACCGAGTGGAGTAATTTTGATGAATTAAAAATAGTTGGCGATGTTTCTCCCAACCAGATAAAGCCAGTAACAGAAAAATGGGATGATGCTTTTCGTTATTCTTTAGGTATGAAGTACGCTTATAATACACAATGGACATTAAGAACCGGTGTAGCACATGATAAAACACCTATTGCTGATAGACACCGGACATCCCGAATTCCTGGTGATGATCGTTACTGGTTAAGTTTTGGTGCAGGTTATTCACCTACCTCCAGTTTAACGATTGATGCAGGTTATTCACATTTATGGGTTGATGATACAAATATTAATGAAAGCTATCCATTACTTAGTGCGGAAGGCCGTTTAAATGGCGATTATGATTCTAGTGTGAATATTTTCAGCGTTCAGGGCACCTGGAAATTCTGAACC
>JALSUJ010000510.1 GCA_027071355.1 Gammaproteobacteria bacterium
CCAGTTTTCTGCCTAAGGCGGCTAAGGCTGATGTGAGTCTGTTTATTTAATTTTTTTTCCATAAGGTGCTGGTCAGATTTTTGAAATTGAGTTTATCCAGAAAGGAGGAGGATTCCTCAAATTCCGGCAAATCTTCCAGCATGTCCAGCAATTCATCACAGGTTTGCGGGCGCAGGCGTTGATCCGGTTCCATAGCCCAGTCAATGGCCTTCAGAATGGTCGGAGTGTATTTCTTTTTAAATGCCTCTACTGCTGGTTTCATGGGATCTTTTTCAATGCGCTTATTTGCTGCAGGGGGCGGGCTGCCCTCAATACAGCTGCGCATTGTGGCACCAATAGCATAAATATCAGTCCAGGTTCCCATATAGCCCCGTTCGGTAATTTGTTCAATGGGGGCAAAACCACTGGTCGCAACGATACGAGCATCATACAGCCGGGTTTTCATTTTTTCTCTTACCGCACCAAAATCCAGTAGTAAAGGACTGCCTCCCTGGCGTAAATGAATATTACTGGGTTTAATATCCAGATGTAATAAATTGCGATCGTGCAGTAATTTGACGCCAGAAAGTAATTGCGGGAAGACCTTGCGCAATAATTTTTCGCTTAAATTGCCTTTGTATTTATGAATATAATCCTGCAGATTCACTCCTTTTTCATCTTTCATAACCATATAGGCGGTACCATTGGTCTGAAAAAAGTTGGTCACATCCACTATATTGGGGTGCTTAAGAGTGGCTAAGGTGCTGGCTTCCTGAAAGAATAGTTTGCGGCCCTTGTTGTAGGATTCCGGAGCTGAAGGATCCAGACTGACGACCTCGGTAGTATTAACTCGTTTAGCCAGTTTTTTAGGCATAAATTCTTTAATAATAACCGTTTGTTCACTATCGGATTCGAGGTGAGCATTATAAACAACACTGAATCCGCCGCCGCCCAGTACACTGTCGATAATATATTCATCGACTCTGGTTCCGGCTGGTAATGGTGACGTGTTATGCTCCATACAGATTCAGGTTCCTTGTTAGCAAAGTATTTTTATCCAGCCCTAATTATAGGGGGATAACAGTAGAAATACTATGTACTGTGTTACAATCCTGAGCAGACTTATACATTTCCAGAAATATTATCAGCTAAGGGAGTTTCTTATGGTAAGAAGTATGACAGCCTATGCTCATCGGGAGGAAAAACTGCCCTGGGGTACTCTGGATATTGAACTGCGCAGTGTCAATCATCGTTTTCTGGAAATCAATACCCGCTTGCCGGAAGAACTCCGACCCCTGGAAATGAAGCTGCGCAATTACATTAAGGATAAAATTAAACGCGGCAAGCTGGATCTGACCATTCGTCTGCAAATACAGGGCAGCGCTGATGATAAAATTAACTTTAATCAGGAAATCGCTACCCGGCTTGCTAAAACCCTGCATGAAATTGACAAGCTGATTTACAATGCTGCCCCGGTTAATGCCATGGATATTCTGAACTGGCCCGGAGTACAGGAAAGTCATGGTGTGGATCAGGACGTGCTGGAACTGGCAGTGTTTCCGGTGCTGGATGATGTGTTGATTGATTTACTGGATGGTAAGGAAAGAGAAGGCGAGGCGCTGAAGGAAATGATAGTGCAGCGCTGTACTCAGATGCGGGAAGTGATTAAAACCGTACATGAGCAACTGCCGGATATTCTACAGGCACAAAGAACCCGACTGGAAGAACGTCTGGCGCAATTAAAAGAAGCTATGGACAGCGACCGTCTGGAACAGGAAATGGTGTTTATTGCTCAGAAAGCCGATGTGGATGAAGAACTGGATCGACTGGAAACCCATTTAACTGAAATTGAACGTATTCTGAATAGCAGCGAAGTGATGGGCAGACGACTGGATTTTCTGATGCAGGAGCTAAACCGGGAAGCCAATACCTTAGGCTCAAAATCCATTGCCGGTATCACCACCTCAGCCTCTGTAGATATGAAAGTACTGACCGAGCAGATGAGGGAGCAGATCCAGAATATTGAGTAAACAACAATCCATTGATTTTTTCCTTGTCTCATCGTTACGCGCGGACACGTAATTTTGCCGTTGTATTCGCTTAGTTATACGGCCCTGGTCAGCAGAAAACCACCATAGATTACGGGTACGATAGCCAGTAACTGACGGGTATCCGGGATAGTATCAAACAGTAACCAGGAAAATAACAGGGTAAATACCGGGATCAACGCCATCATAGCACTGGCTTTGGTAATGGATATTCGATGTATACCTTCCAGCCATAAGATTTTTGACAGACCCATTAATAAAATCCCGCACATAGCAATATAAAGCCAGACTTTTTCCAGTTCTTGCCATTGAGGGGCTATTTCTAAATTTACAGCCAGCAGATAAAGTATTGGAATAGCAAAAAAACTGCGAAAAGTCAGCACAGTACTGGAACTGACCTGCTGGCGTGCCTGTTTCTGATAATAATTGGCAATTGGTGCAATGGCAGAGGCCAGCACAATCAGCAGATCACCTTTGTTAAAACTCCAGTTTTCGGGAAACAGAATAATAATGGCACCGAAGGCCATTATAAAGGCACCCAGCAAATGTTTCCTGGAAAAAAGTTCTTTGCCAATGACATTAAAATAAAGAAAAGAAAAAAAGAATTGCAGAAAAATCAGAATAGACATATTCCCTGCAGAGGTATAGGTCAGACCCGTATAAATAAAAACAAATGCCAGACTCATTAACGTGGCGCTTAATATTAATGGCCGATATGCTGAGAACTGGATTAACTGACGTAACTTCCCCTGAATGATCAGTACGCTTAAAAAGGTCAGACTGGCAAAACATATCGTCAGCAGGTAACTATAAACAGGCTGGATATATTGCAGAATAAGCAGGGTGATAACCGGAAACCAGCCTTCAAAGAAAGTAAAAGCTAATAGACTAAGCTCACCGGTATGTTGTTTTTGCAAAGATATAAACCTCAAAACTGGATAAATTTTTTATAATTCAGTGTGTTTAATTTTTACTCTTAGTAACAGTAACAGTAACAGTAACAGAGTGTTTCTTGATAAAGTTTTGGCAGCAGGGATGCTGCCATAAAGCCTCCACGGATGGATTCACGGCATCTTTAGCAAGGAACACTCTGTTACTGTTACGAAATTTCAATTGGCTGAATAGATGCTAAAATTTTATGTTTTTCTAAATCTAAAATATACGTTATGATAACCCGTATTTAAATAATTAATGAGTTATTAATATGATCAATCATCAACCGGAACCTGATTGCGGGATGTTATATATAATTAGTGCGCCGTCAGGTGCAGGTAAAACCTCACTGGTTAAGGCATTGCTGGAAGATATGGATTTTATTGAAGTGTCTGTGTCTCATACCACCCGGGCTAAACGTCCGGGAGAACGGGAAGGCATTGATTATCATTTTGTGGAGCAGGCGGTTTTTAAACAAATGATTGCAGAACAGCAATTTCTGGAACATGCGCAGGTTTTCGACAATTATTACGGTACCTCAAAAGAACATATTAAGGAAAAACTTCAGCAAGGTATTGATGTTATTCTGGAAATTGACTGGCAGGGGGCTCAGCAGGTACGTCAGCAATTTGAGGACTGTACAACGATATTTATTCTGCCACCCTCAAGAGAAGAATTATTATCCCGCTTAAGAGGCAGAGGTCAGGATAGTGATGAGATCATTGAGCGGCGAATGAATGATGCAACTGAACAGGTCTCACATTATAAGGAATTTGAATATCTGCTCATTAATGATCAGTTTGCCCATGCTCTAGGTGAACTAAAGTCATTAATTCATGCTTTTCGATTGCGCCAGAGTAAGCAATGTCATCGACATCAGCAATTAATTGAATCACTTTTAAACTGATTGTATAGCACTTAATGGTCTGGTAAAATACCCTGTTTCCTATTGTATTTATTGCACAACAACAAAATCCGAGGTATTTAGTCCATGGCACGAGTGACAGTTGAAGATTGTCTTGATAATGTGGAAAACCGTTTTGAACTGGTTATGGTGGCAGCCAAGCGCGCACGCCAGATATCCAATGGTCAGGAAGCATTGGTGGAAGAAGAAAATGACAAGCCTACCGTCATTGCATTAAGAGAAATTGCCGAGGGTAAAATCGGTCCTGAAATTCTGAATGAAGTGTCTGCTGCTGTGCATATCGGCAGTTCTCTGACCTCCGAAGAAGAAGCCGGCCAGGAGATGACTGGCGAGCAATAAATTCCAGCCGGTGTTTTAATGCGTTTGCTAAATTTGTTTGCCGGCCAAATGTTCCAGTAAAAATCTACAGGGGCTTCAGTTGTTTCTAATCAGTGATTTGTGCGCCATGCTGAATACTTATCTGGAAGAAGATAAGGTCAGCAAAGTTTACCACGCCTACCTGTTTGGAGCTGAAGCCCATGAGGGACAAACCCGTATGACGGGGGAGCCCTATATCTATCATCCCATTGCCGTGGCTAAAATCCTTGCGGAAATGCGCATGGATGAAAAAACCCTTATTGCTGCTATTCTGCACGATGTTATAGAAGACACCCCCACCCATAAAGAACAGATTGCTACCGAGTTTGGTGAAGAAGTCGCTGAAATAGTTGATGGTGTGACCAAACTGGATCATATTCAGTTTGATAATAAACAGGAAGCCAAGGCAGAAAGCTTTCGTAAAATGATCCTGGCTATGGTTAAGGATATCCGGGTCATTCTGATTAAATTAGCCGATCGTCTGCATAATATGCGCACTCTGGGCATTATGCGTCCTGAAAAAGCTCGTCGCATAGCCGCTGAAACGCTGGAAGTTTATGCGCCTATTGCTAATCGCCTGGGCATGAATACCATGCGCCATGAGCTTGAGGATCTGGGTTTTAAAGCCTATAACCCTATGCGTTACAGGGTGATAAAAGAATGCATTCATAAAGCTCGCGGTAATCGCAAGGAAATCGTACAGAAGATTCAGGAAGCCATAGAAGTGCGTCTTGACCATGAACATATTAAATGCAGGGTCCTGGGACGGGAAAAACATCTATACAGTATTTATCGCAAAATGCAAACCAAAAACCTGCCTTTTGCAGAAGTTTATGATGTCTATGCCTTTCGGGTTATCGTTGACAGTGTTGATAGCTGTTATCGTGCTTTGGGTGCAGTTCACGCACTTTATAAGCCTATTCCAGGCAAATTCAAAGATTATATTGCCATTCCTAAAGTAAACGGCTATCAGTCCCTGCATACTATTTTATTCAGTCCTTTTGGGGTGCCCATTGAGGTTCAACTACGTACCGAAGATATGCACCGGGTGGCAGAAAATGGTATTGCTGCGCACTGGAGTTATAAAGAAGGGGAGGGTAATGGTAGTGCCATTGCCCAGAGCCGTGCTCGGGAATGGTTAAAAAGTTTGCTGGATCTGCAGCAGAATGCTGGAGATTCCATTGAGTTTCTGGAAAGTGTCAAAGTTGACCTGTTTCCTGATGAGGTTTATGTCTTTACTCCTAAAGGCGAAATTATGGAGCTGCCCAGAGGAGCCACAGCAGTGGATTTTGCCTATGCGGTGCATACCGACGTAGGTAATTCCTGTGTGGCAGCAAAAATCAATCAGCAGCATACGCCCTTAAGTACTCAGCTGATTAATGGACAGACTATTGAAATTGTCACTGCACCAGGGGCAATGCCGAATCCTTCCTGGCTGAATTTTGTATTTACTGCCAAAGCCCGCAGTAATATCCGCAATATGCTTAAAAATCTGCAACAGGATGAATCGATTGCCCTGGGTACCCGCCTGCTCAATAAGTGTCTGGCCAATATCAATATGTCGGTGGATGATTTGTCTCAATCCCGTATCAGGCGAGTGCTGGAAGATTATGAGCTGAACTCCTTTGACGAATTGCTGGATCAGGTCGGCATGGGTAATCGTATTCCTCAACTGGTGGTCAGACATCTGCTGCCGGAACAGGCGGATGAACTTGAACGGGCTCAGAAAGAACAGGGACTAGCTCTGGATATTCGTGGTACTGAGGGCATGGTGGTACATTACGGGCGATGCTGTCACCCTATACCCGGTGATAAAATTGTCGGCTATATCAGTGCCGGTCGAGGTATTGTTATCCATAAAAAATCCTGTA
>JALSUJ010000511.1 GCA_027071355.1 Gammaproteobacteria bacterium
TTACTCGAACCGATAGAGACATAAAAACACCCGAAGATCTTAAGGGTAAAGTGATTGGTACTCAGAAGGCGTCAGCCGTTCATTTTTTTCTGCATTTATTTTTACTGCAATATTATATTCCTGAAGATGATGTCAAAATAGTTTTTATGAAAGCCGAAGATTTGCCTGTAGCGCTGGCTAATGGCACAATAGATGCTATGTCTATGCGAGAACCGATGATTACCCGGGCCAATGAGTTGCTGTCCGGTAATATACAAGTTTTTTCTGAACCGGCACTGTACCGTAAAACCTATAATCTGGTGTCCAGGGAATCGTATATCAAACAACATCCTCAGGTAATTACAAAAATGTTAAAGGCTTTATTAAAGTCAGAACAGTTTGTGGAAACTCATCCTGAAGAAGCTAAAAAAATTATGGTTAAACGACTTAATACGGACCCGGCCTCTGTGGACAGATTGTGGAATAATTTTGTCCTTAAAATTGTTCTTGAGCAGGATCTTCTATTACAGTTACAATTACAGGAAAAATGGGTTAAGCAATTTTATAGTAAAGATGGTCCTGTTTCCCTGCCAATCTTTCAATCACTGAATCTTGAGCCATTAAGTAAAGTCGCCCCGGAACGTGTTGGTTTAAAACCGGTAACTGCTAGTCCCGTTCAATAATGACCATTCTTAAAAGCCTTTTAGCTCTGATTTCTTTAATTTTAATTATGAATCTTATGACTGGCTATCTGGTTTACCGGCAGTTTTCATCTGTAGAGCAGTCATTGTACAGGGACAAGCTGCTTGGTGAACTGCTGCAAAACGAGTCTCGTATGCAGATGCTGGTCAGCAACTATATTAATACCAATAGTCAGCAGCATTACTCTCAGTATCAGGATGTTTTAAAAATGATGCATATACAGGTTAAAAATGCTGAGCATTATTTCAGGCATTCACCCAGTATTCAAAAGGTAATGTTGATAAAAAATAAAATACAGCAGGCTCAGAGGGTACTACAAAAATATCAGAAAAATAAAAATAAAAGTTGGCTTTTTAAACGAACTAAACAGTCTGATAAATTATCTATGGCGGTTGAACTGGAAGCTCAATTGCGTTCACAGTTACTGATTATCTATCAGGAAATTATTGTTCAGACATTAAAACTGCGCACGGTTGAAGAGCATGAAAATTATGCCAGTGCAGAACTAAATATTATAAAATTATATACCTTATTAATTTTAAGTTTTTTAATCGTCAGTTATATTTCCTATCTTGTCTATAAACGTGTTGCCACTCGTATTGCCTATATTTCAGCAGCCGCCCAAAAGCTGGGCGAGGGTAATTTGAAGGTTAGAATTAATAGTGACAAAAACGATGATATGCTTTATCTCATTAATACCTTTAATTATATGGCTTCAAAACTTGAGGAAGCAGAACATAAAAATCTACAAATGTTAACTGCAGCAGAACAGCAGGCATACCATGATGTATTAACTGGTTTACCCAATCGTCGTTTTATGTCAGAAAAAATGGCCAATGAAATTTCCAGAGCCATTCGTCATGACTTAAAAGGCGCCTTATTATTTATCGATCTGGATAACTTTAAAGGACTTAATGACTCCAGGGGACATTCAGTGGGTGATATGCTGCTTATTGAGGTGTCTAAACGTATGTCATATCAGATCCGCTCTGAAGATACACTGGCTCGTATGGGCGGTGATGAATTTG
>JALSUJ010000512.1 GCA_027071355.1 Gammaproteobacteria bacterium
GTGTGCGAACCTTATTAAACAAGATCAGTATGGAACAGAATAAAGAACAGCTGGCGGTCAATTTACTGCTGGATAAAGAATTAAAATCATCCATTCAATTGTCAGTCAATGATTTTATTGATACCTTCTTCTCGGTGGATACGCAGCAGGAAAAAGAGCCAAAAGCGTTACTAGCGGAGAAGATAAATGATAAGCCGGTGCAATATCGGGCGCAGCTGGATAAAAACCAGCTGCCTTCGTATAAACCGCAATATGATCAGTTTTTTAAGCCAATCTGGCAGCAAGGACCTTTTGCTCTGAGTATTGAAGAGCTATTACTGGAAAATGATCAAATTGTGCTGCAATTAAGAGGCAAAGGGCAGAATATTGATAATGCAGGTAATAAACTGGCGCGTATTCGGATCCTGGCGGTTGAAGATGAGCAGGGTAATAATGTTATGGCTAATGCAGCCTGTCATAAAACGACGGCCTTAGATGACTATTTCAGCTATTCCGGTTTTGCTAAAAGGGCTTTTGTTAAAAACAAACAGATAACCTACCATGAACTGGAATTACGTAAAAAAATTCGCCTGAAAAAAGGGCTGGATTTTTCTACAGTGCGTACATTGAAGGCTGAAATTGATTTGAATTTGCCAACACGCACAGAAATAGTCAGTTTTGCCAAACCCGCAATGAATAAGGTAATATCAAAATACGCGACTCGAATTTTATTTAAACCCAGTGCGGATGATGTTTTAAATTATATCATTTCAGGAAATGAGCAACGGGTACTTGCTGTTAGAGCGTTAAATAAAAAGCATCAATATCTGAGTAATGCATCGGTTTCATCCATGACGAATATATTTGGTGCCGGTCGTTCTGTTACCCAAAACGTTCAGGGCCACATTGCTTTTATTGAAGTAGTTTATGCCAGTGCCGTAGAGCATCTGGTTTATCCACTCAGTATGAGTCAATTTCCACCCTATGCACAGGATGGAGAGTGGAAATATCCTCTGGAAGCCGTTAAGCTGTCATCACGGGCAAACTGGAATAGTCTTTATCAGGATTACCCATCAATCACCCTGGAGACGCAGAACAGCTGGTATGGAAAACCACAGGCCACCTGGCATGACGGGCCGTTTAATCTGGGACTGTATGCTCTTAAAACGAATCGTCATTTTGGTACTAGTGGCCGGATATTGCTCAGGACTCCGGTTATTGATGAGTTAAGGCATAACTTTTCAGCCCTGGAAGTGGTGATTAACAATCCGCTGAAAAATAAGCCGCTTAAAAATGAACAGGCTGAAAACGGCCAGTCTGGTTTTTATTTGCTGGAGGCAAAAGGCTATTATATGAATAGTGAATTTATTCTGGACAGGAATAAACCCTATATGGACACCACTATTAATTTTAAATTACCTTATAAAAATGAGAAAAAACCACTGACTGCCATCGAGGGTGAAATAATTGTTCACCTGCCGTTGTCCAAACATAGTAGCAGTTTTAGTGATCTGAATATTGGCGCCTTATGGGAAGATGAAGGCGTTAAAGTCAGACTGGTGCGCCTGAGTAATACCATAATGGGTTTTGAGGTTTCGGGCAGCAAGGAGCGATTATTACATATCAGTTTACTGGATAAGGATAATAATCGAATTTCTATGGCCTCAATTAAGCACGGCTTCGGGTCAAAACAGTCGGAGCAGATCCTGTTAAATTATCAGGGCGTACCGGTTAAGGCCTTGTTAACGGTTTCCGAAGGGCAGCAGCTGCGATCTTATCCGTTTCGTCTGCAGCTGAAATAATTCAGGAAAATTACAGGATTTCATTTGAATTTAGACATAAGTAATACTACCTTACATCTGCTGATACTGGCTGTCTTTGTGGCTTATTTTGTATTTCACTCATTGATGGCCTCTATTAGGGTGAAACAATGGGTGGCCGGACACTGGCCGAAATTTATGCCTTATTATCGGCTGTTGTTTAATGCCCTGGCTATTATTCTGTCCATTCCGCTGGTGATTCTGACGTTTCTTTATCCCGGTGAGCCTTTATGGCAGTGGCATGGAACAGGATTTTATCTGACCTCGGCACTGGCTCTGCTGGCGATTGCCGGTTTTGTCTATTCCTTAAAGCATTACGATCTGTCAGAATTCTGGGGTACTCGCCAGGTACGGGAAGGGAATAAAAGCGTCCATGATCAGGAGCAGTTTCAAATTTCACCTTTGCATCGATATGTCCGCCATCCCTGGTATTTTTTTGCTTTGGTCTTAATCTGGACCCGTGATATTTATTCTGTACAACTGGATGTTTATTTGCTGGTAAGCTGTTATTTTATTTATGGTTCCTGGCTGGAAGAAAAAAAACTGCTGGCCTATCATGGCGAAGTGTATAAAAAATATCAGCAAAAAGTTGCGGGGGTTTTTCCGCTGCCCTGGAAAATCCTCAGCCGGCAGGAAGCTCAGCAATTGCTGAGTGAATATCAAAAGTCCGGATCTCACCAGGCAATAGCAGACAGCTGATATATAACGGAATAAATTAAGTATAGAGGTAATAGGGAATATATGAAAGTTCTGGCCGGTGATATTGGCGGTACTAAAACCAGTCTGGGTATCTTTGAGGTAAACAATAAAGCTAATAAATGTCAGGTCACGACTATTTTTGAACAGACCTTTCCCAGTGGTAATTATGGTGCTTTGGCAGAAATTATTCAGTTGTTTCTTAAAGAGTCTGAACAATATAAGCTGTCATGTGCTCTGAGCAATGCCTGCTTTGGAGTGGCAGGACCCATTCAGGATAATCGCTGTCAGGTAACCAATCTTCCCTGGCTGATTGACAGTGGGGAACTGGCGAAAGAATTTGGCTGGGATAAAGTGACACTGCTTAATGATTTACAGGCCAATGCCTGGGGAATTTCGGCACTGGCAGCGGAAGATTTTGTGGTTTTAAATAAAGGTGAGACACGGGCTGGAAATGCGTCGATTATTGCTGCCGGTACGGGACTGGGTGAAGCTGGTCTGTTCTGGGATGGTCAGAAGTTTATTCCTTTCGCATCAGAAGGCGGGCACACGGATTTTAGCCCGATGAACGAAAAAGAATATCGACTGTCTGAATTTTTATATAAAAAATATCCGCAGCATGTCAGCTGGGAACGGCTGGTTTCGGGTATGGGACTGGAGAATATCTACTGGTTTTTATGTCATGAAAATGCTGTTCAGCCGCCGCAATGGCTGGCTGAGGCAATGCAGAAAGGTGATGCGGCGGCAGAAATATCAAAGGCGGCCATGCAGGCCAGGGATCCGATTTGTGAACAGGCTCTGGACTGGTTTGTGTATTTTTATGGTGTCGAAGCCGGTAACCAGGCATTAAAGATAATGTCACATGGCGGGGTATTTCTGGGCGGCGGTATTGCGCCAAAAATAATAAAAAAGTTACAATCAGGTACTTTTCTCAGGGGCTTTACCGGCAAAGGTCGTATGGGACATTTATTAGCAGCTATGCCCGTTAAAGTTATAATGAATGATAAAACCGCATTATACGGCCCGGCTATTTATGCTGCAGGGCCGCTTAACCAGAAGTAAGCATCAGGATCAGAGACAATATGAGCGACAATATCCGCTGGCATTATTACAGCAGTGCCGAAGAAATTGCCCAGATGGCAGTACATCAGATTTTATTAAAAGCTCAGGAGGCGATTTCCCATAGAGGTATTTTTACCCTGGTACTGGCAGGAGGAACCACACCCAAACGTATTTATGAGTTACTGGCAGAGCATGATCAGCAATGGGACAAATGGTATTTATTTATGGGCGATGAACGCTGTCTGGAAGTGAATGATGCGCAGCGCAATAGTCTAATGGTGCAGCAAACCTGGCTAAACCGGGTGAATTTCCCCGCGGCAAATTTTCATCCCATAGCGGCGGAACTTGGGCCGGAACAGGCGGCTGTACAATATGCCGAGCTGATCCGTCATTATCTGCCCTTTAATATGACCTTACTGGGCATGGGGGAAGACGGTCATACCGCCAGCCTTTTCCCCGGTCATCAGCACAATGCCGATGAACTGACTCATGCCGTTTATAACTCGCCCAAACCCCCGCCGCAACGGGTCAGTCTCAGTCAGAGTGCCCTGGCACAAAGTGAGCAGATACTGATCCTGGTGACTGGCAGCAGTAAAAAAACCGCTGTTAAACAATGGCTGGAAGGTGAACCCTTACCCATTGCACAGGTCAGAGCCATTAACGGAGTAGATATAATGATAGCTCCCGAAGCCAGACCCTGAACTAATCTTTTTACGACTTACAATACGACTTATTGCTATGGACATATCCCAAATCATCGACCCCCTTAATAAAGCCCAGCGTCAGGCGGTCTGTTCCGAGGCACAGAACACCCTGGTGCTGGCGGGTGCCGGCAGTGGCAAAACCCGGGTGCTGGTGCATCGAATTGCCTGGCTGGTGCAGGTGGAAAATGTCTCACCCTATAGTATTCTGGCAGTAACCTTTACCAATAAGGCTGCGGGTGAAATGCGTTTTCGTATTGAAAATCTGCTTAAAACCCCGGTGCGTAATATGTGGGTAGGTACTTTTCATGGTCTGGCGCATCGTTTATTGCGCTCACACTGGCAGGATGCCGGGCTGGTTGAAAATTTTCAGATCATCGATAGTGATGATCAATTACGTTTAATTAAACGTATTATGAAAGAACTGGGAATTGATGATAAGCAGAACCCGCCCAGAGAGGTTCAATGGTTTATTAATGAGTCCAAAGACAATGGCTTGCGTGCAGAGCAGATTAATGTCCGAGAACTGCATAACAGGGAATATATGCTGGAGGTATACCAGCAATATGAAGCATTATGTCAGCGCACCGGACTGGTGGATTTTGCAGAGTTATTACTCCGGGCACACGAGCTTTGGCTGAAACAGCCACACCTGCTGAAACATTATCAACAGCGTTTCAGCCATATTCTGGTGGATGAGTTTCAGGACACCAATACCATTCAATATGCCTGGTTAAAAGTACTCAGTGCCAATAACCTGCCTCAGACACAGATTAGTACCTTTGTGGTGGGCGATGATGACCAGTCTATCTATGGCTGGCGAGGCGCTAAAATAGAACATATCCGTGAATTTGAACAGGATTTTAAAGCCGGCAGCAGTGCAACGGTTCGACTGGAACAGAATTATCGTTCTACGGGTAATATTCTTGATGCCGCCAATGCGGTCATTGCCAATAATAGTGAACGTCTGGGAAAGGAGCTCTGGACCGAAGACGGAGAAGGGGAACTGCTGCAGGTCTATCAGGCCTTTAATGAAATTGATGAAGCCGCTTATGTGGCCGGGCAAATTGAAAAATGGGTGGAAAAAGGGGGTAAGCGTAGTGAAATTGCTATTTTATACCGCTCTAATGCCCAGTCCCAGCCACATGAATATGAGCTGGTAAAACGGGCCATACCGTATCGGGTTTATGGTGGTCTGCGCTTTTATGAACGTGCTGAAATTAAGGATGCGCTGGCTTATTTACGGCTGGTATCCAACCGTCAGGATGATGCGGCTCTGGAGCGTATTATCAATGTACCTACGCGTGGAATTGGACAACGTACGGTTGATATAATCCGTATGGCGGCCAGAGAAACACAGCAGCACCTGTGGCAGACCGCACAAACCTTAATTGCCGAACAACGGCTAACGGCCAGAGCGGCCGGTTCGGTGCAGAAATTTGTGGATCTCATTGATGAAATGTCTGCACTTGTGACCGATAACAGTATGAGCCTGTCTGAACAGATAACGCATATTGTTGAAGTATCTCTGCTTAAAGAGTTTCATGGTAAGGAAAACAGCGAACGGGCACAGGCAAAAGTAGAAAACCTGGAGGAACTGGTTAATGCCGCCAAACGCTTTGATGATGAAGGCGATCCCTTACTGGATGCGGTCAAGGAAAGTAATGAACGGATGCCAGAAACACTTAGTATGTCCCCACTGGCAGAGTTTCTGGCACATGCGGCCCTGGAAGCTGGAGAAGGTCAGGCCGATGAATGGGAGGACTGTGTCCAGTTGATGAGTCTGCATAGTGCCAAGGGACTGGAATTTGAACTGGTATTTTTAACCGGTCTGGAACAGGGCCTGTTTCCGCATAAAAATGCCCTGCAGGATTTTAGCGGCGGACGCCTGGAAGAAGAACGCCGGCTGTGTTATGTCGGTATTACCCGGGCACGTCAGCAATTACATCTGACCCATGCCGAGAGTCGTACCATTTATGGTAGAAACGAACGGGCATATCCTTCGCAGTTTTTAACAGAAATACCCGCGGATCTGATCCGTCAGGTCAGAGCGGTGAGTCAAAGCCCGGCTTTTGCAGCTTCCTGCAGCCATTTTAATAATGAAGCATCTGAAGATGGCGTTAGTATAGGACAAAGAGTGACCCATAAGAAATTTGGTGAAGGGACGGTAATAGATATTGAAGGGACGGGAGCCAGAGCTAGAGTGCAGGTTAATTTTGATTATGAAGGCAGTCGTTGGTTAATGCTTAATATTGCCAGACTTGCATAGGATAAAAATAAGGAATAAACATGAAAAGACGTAATTTTATTAAAGGAGTTGGTGCCGGTTCAGCAGCAGTTGCCGGTATGGTCGGTGGTATTCAAAGTGCTGCTGCGGCCAAAACCATTAAATGGAAAATGGTGACTTCCTGGCCAAAGAATTTTCCCGGTTTGGGTACCGGTGCTAATTTTCTTGCCAAGACCATTAATGATATGAGTGGTGGTCGGCTTAAGGTTAAAGTTTATGGCGCCAATGAAATTGTCCCTGCACTGGAAGTATTTGATGCAGTATCCAGAGGGACTGCACAAATGGGCCATAGTGGTGCCTATTACTGGAAAGGTAAACATCCTGCCACCCAGTTTTTTACTTCCGTACCTTTTGGTCTTACTGCACAGGAAATGAATGCCTGGTTATATTATGGCGGCGGTATGCAGTTATGGGAAGAACTATATGATCAGTTTAATCTTATTCCTAACGCTGCAGGTAATACTGGCGTACAGATGGGCGGCTGGTTTAATAAGGAGATAAATAGTGTTGATGATCTAAAAGGTCTAAAAATGCGTATTCCTGGCATGGGCGGTGAAGTACTGAAACGGGCAGGCGGTACGCCAGTTACGTTACCCGGCGGTGAAATCTATACCTCCATGCAGTCCGGCGCTATAGATGCTACAGAATGGGTTGGTCCCTATAATGATATGGCCTTTGGTTTATACAAGGTGGCTAAATTTTATTATAGTCCCGGCTGGCATGAGCCGGGTTCAACCATGGAAGCTATTATTAATAAAGATGCTTTTAAAAAGCTGCCTGAAGATTTACAGGTGATTGTTCGTGCCGCCTGTAAAGTTGCTAACCAGGATATGCTGGCAGACTATACTGCCCGTAATAATCAGGCGCTGCAAACACTGGTTAATAAGCATAAGGTTCAACTGCGTCAGTTTCCCGATGATGTCATTAGAAAGCTGAACAGTCTAGCTCAGGAAGTGGTGGCCGATGTAGGTAAACACGATAAGTTGTCTGAAAAAATCTATCAGTCTTTTACAGCGTTTAAAACCAATGTTATTCAGTGGAGTGCTGTCAGTGAACAGGCTTATATGAAAGCACGAGAGTTGAGTTGAAGCTAATTTGTGCTCGCTGTGTGGGGAGCACATAATTTTAATACTTTCTGGTATTTTCCAGAATACTATATTGCAGCTGATTTAATTTATCCAGTACTTCTTCACGAATGGTAAGCATTTCCGGGATATAGCTGATAGCTACATCCTGCCTGCCTTCGGCTCTTAATTTAAGCATTTTTCGACCCAGTTCATGGGCTCTTCTATGGGGTTTTTCCAGTTCAGGATAGATTTTAAGATGGCCATATTTCTCTTTACCGACCCCATAATACCATTTGCCCAGACGGCAGTCAGTGTGAGGAAGTAATTCAAAATCCTCCTGTTGATCATCAGACTGTTTAACGGTTTTAATAACACTATTGATGCCGGAAAAATGATCACTATGAGCAATTAATAACGGAAAATCCCTGAGATCCCAGGGTGTTTCTGCCCATAAAATCCAGTTAGGATCAGGAGACCAGTTGGCAGCCCATGATAAAATGTCTGCAGCGGGCAAGGGTCTGGAAATGCCATAACCCTGGGCAATATCGCAACCCAGACGTAACAGCATAACTCCGTGTTCTAGGGTTTCAACACCCTCAGCAATGACCTGTCGATTAAAAATTTTTGCCAGACTGATAATACCTTCTACAATAGCGCGATCACCTTCATCTTCCAGCATATCGAGAATAAAAGATTTATCAATTTTAAGCTGGTTGGCCGGCAGCTGTTTTAAATAAGAAAGAGAAGCATAGCCGGTACCAAAATCATCCAGTGCGGTGCTGATATTTCGTTCATGACAGGCTTGAATGATTTCACTGACTTTACTGGTATCCTGTAAGGCAGCGGATTCAAGTACTTCTATTTCTATATGGGAAGCAGGTACGTCGGGATGTTGGGCAAGCAATTTATCCAGCTTATTAATAAAATTCTGGTCCTGAAACTGTTTTGGGGCAATATTTATGGAAACATGATAATTAAAACCAGCGGAAAACCATTTTTCCAGCTGTTCAAGAGCCTGGTTGAAAACCCAGTCACCAATTTGAATAATCAACTCGCTGTCTTCACATACAGGAATAAATTTTTCTGGATAAATCAGGCCTTTTTCAGGACAATTCCAGCGTATAAGTGCTTCAAAGCCATAAATTTCTCCGCTACGGAGGTTAACCTTGGGCTGATAAACGAGAAACAGTTCGTTATTATTTAAAGCCAGTTCCAGGCGTTGGCGCTGGGTTTCACGACGGGTGGTGATCTGGTCGGACTGCACATCAAAAAAATGATATTGATTACGCCCATGTTGTTTAGCAATATACATAGCCTGGTCAGCGTGGCGCAGCAGGGTGTCCGCATCTGAGTGGTCATCAGGAAATAAGGAAACGCCGATACTGGCACTAAGAACAACATTGGCACTACCCACTGGAATAGGCCGGGCAATGGCATTCATTACCCGCTTGAGTGCATGTATAATTTCATCCCGTTCATTAAAAGAATGTAAGGTAATAACAAACTCATCTCCTCCCAGACGGGCGACCATATCATCACTGCGAATAATCTCCAGTAGTCTCTGGGCAATGATTTTAAGTACCTTATCTCCCTGATCATGGCCATATTGATCGTTAACTGGTTTAAAACCATCCAGATCAATAAAAAACAGAGTAAGCAGGGTATTGTTTTTTTCTGCCTCTTTGAGAGAGGTTTCCAGCTTGTCCTTAAGTGACAGCCGATTAGGCAGTCGAGTGAGACTATCATGAGTAGCCTGCCAGGATAATGCTTTATTGAGCTTATGTGTTTCACTGGTATCATGAAACACAATAATAGTACCCGTTACCTGTTCATCTAAATCATGAATAGGTGCAATGGTATAGACAATAGGGATCTGCTCACCGCCATGGCGTTGTAAAAATATATTGTGCTTACCCTTAACAACCTGTTCCTGTTTTATGGCCTGTGCAACAGGATCGGGTAATAAATAATTATCTTCATTAAACAGTTTAAATACGGTATTAATGGTCAGCTCAGGTTGATCGGTCAGATTGTAATTGGTTAATTTGGCAGCAGATTTGTTCATATAATCTATCTGACCATTATAATTGGTAGTAATTACGGCATCACCAATAGAAGTAAATGTAGTTTGAATTTTTGCGATTTCAGATTTGATACGAGCATTGGATTGTTCAATATGTCTGGAAGAATTGAGAACCCGTAACAAGACATAACTAAGATAAAAGAAAATAATAAAAAGAATAAGCAGCATTAGCCATTGCTGTTGATTAAAACGGGCACTGAGTAACTGACTGGTATCCTGGGCGCGATTTTCCAGTTGGCTGATAATCTGTAAAACCTGCTTCTGGCGATCAGCTTCGCTGATACCCAGGGTTTCTGCCTGATTCAAGCTGAGTTTAATCAAAGTTGAAATTTTCTGATGGGTTGATTTATCAAGAAAGCCGCTTTTATCATTGATCATAAAAAATGTAATAGATGATAAAATCAGGGCAATGGTGATAACAACCAGACGCCGTTTATATCGTTTCACAGATTAAACCCACAATTTTTCTTTTCAACCTTTAAGCTAACAATAAATTACTGCATTACACTTAAGAATGATTCTAAAGAATCTCTCTAATATATTGTTTATTATATGCATTTATAGACTGAAAACATAAGGATTTCTAGTAAATGAGACAAACAATAAAAAAAGAATGAGAATGTAAAAAAAAAGAAGTATTTTAAAAAAAAAAGGAGTATAATCTGCTCTCCCATCTAAACACAGATATGCCCAGGTGGTGAAATTGGTAGACACGCTAGCTTCAGGTGCTAGTGATCGCAAGGTCGTGGAGGTTCAAGTCCTCTCCTGGGCACCATTTATAGCAACGCTTTCAAGGGATCATGTGGTTTAAACCATAAAATTGCATTTTGTGCAGTTTTATCCTTTAAAAATTTCATTTAGCTTGCTTTTTCCGGCAAGGTACAAATGCAACTTTATCTAGCCTTAAGATATATCCTTATAAATCAACCATATAATACAATATTTTGTTAGGAATGCAATTTTATGCTTTAAAAAGCCATATGATTATTGATAAATAAGTGCAATTTTATGGTTTAAAGCAAGATGAATACTTGCCTGGCTTTTGAGTTGAAACATGCTCAAGGTATTAATTTTATACAATTGGCTAAATCGCACAAATAACAGACATTTCAACTTTATTGAAACTTGTCTTTTTAATGGGTTAATTTGAATTTGTTAAATAATCACAGAAAAAAGTAAGTTAGCTGAGTATAATCTTGATATTTGATGGGCTTCAAGTCAACTTAAATGATGGCCAAACCCATTAAATTCTAAGTATCCTTCATGCGGGATTTTCGGGGGGTATTGCTGGATAATCGGGTTAAAGTTTAAATCAATTAAAAAGTTCAGGTTAAAAAATTAGCGACAATCTCAATCGACTTGTCACTATCATTATAATAAACCTGCATAATTTATAAGCTTTATGGTTTAATTTACAAAGCGATAAGGTCTTTTGCTTAAAAACATCATCCACTAATACCGAAAATGCTTTAGGACTTATTTTTTACTTGATCTTGTATATACACGGTGTACACTTACAGGTAGATACACTGTATATATTTAAGGTTGTACTTATGAGAGTTAAAAGTGAAATTAAAAAATGGGGTAATAGCCTGGCACTTCGTATAACGGGGGCTATGGCAGAGGTGCCTCAGTTTAGTGATGGTACGAAGGTGATCATCGAAGTCAACGAAGATAGTCTTGTCATAAAACGGGCAGCAAAGCCCAAAAGAAAACTCAGGCTGCCCTACTCCGAAAAAGAATTGCTGGAAGGGATGACTCCTTATACAGCCCATGCGGATGAACTGGCCGTTATTAATTCTAAAGAAATGGGTGAGTAGTGGTAAGGCAATATATTCCTGAACAAAATGATATTGTCTGGCTTGATTTTGAACCTGTAAAAGGCAAAGAAATTGGAAAATATCGCCCGGCTTTGGTGCTATCCAGTAAAGCATATAATCATGCGAGTGGTTTACTGATTTGCTGCCCCATAAGTACAAGTATTAGAGGCCAGAAAACTGAAATACCCGTCAACAACCTGGAACAGCTGTCAGTAGTCGCCTCAAATTTAATGCAAACTTTATCGTGGAAAGAGCGGAAAGTTAAATTTATTAACAAAGCTGAAAAGAATGTTTTTGAAAAAGTTATTTTAAGTCTAATTCCTATAATCGGAGCAGATAAAGTAATAGAGAATCACCTTGAACAGTAAAAACAGGGTTGATCTGGCAAAGGGAGTATCAATTCAGGTTGCTCTTGATAGTGCGTATTTTGCTGATGGTGAATACTGATCCTGGTAAGGATATAAGACACAGGTTAATCTTTCTGATCAAAAACTAAGTACCGTTTTTATCTCATACACACGATGGATATGTTTCCCATCCCACTGATAAATATAATGCTTGCTTTGTTTGACTGGGCTGCTTGCAATGGGTTTAAATAAAGCAAGGCATTCACCGCCACGATCTCTGGCACTGGCATAATACAGACCATTGGAACCTTGTGTTCGCATATTTCTGGCAAAAGCCTGGCACAATGGGTAGGTACTTACCTTCTCAGATTGTAAAGTTTTATATGTTTTACTGCGAATATCATGCACAGGCAAAGCTACTTTCCCCACATAACATCGCATTTGCAGATCACAAGCTGGTTCGCTGGTCATGGATAAAAACCGTTCACGATGGAAACAGGTTTCTTTAATGGCGGTTTCATGAGATAAACCCGCGTAATAAACACCATAACGACCATCGGTAAAACGACTGTCATTACCAATATGTGTGAATGCGGCCATTACAGGAGAGGAATCAGGGCCGACCAGACGTTCTGCTACTGGCACCAGAGAAATATCGCCCACTTCCTGACGTATGCGATCATTGGTCATGCTTTCCAGTTCATATAAAACATCCAGTTCATCCGGATCAACCAGCGTTTCAAACAGGGCGACAGGAGGGTAACAGGACGAGATGATCCGATAGTGTTTAATATCGGTCAAATCTTTTTTCCTGGGCTTAAATTTAGCCACGTTGCGCATCTAAATATTTCCTGACTTCATATAAATGGCTTATTTTCCCCTGCAACATATATTGTAAGGCACTCTTCCCTGCAAACAGCTCCGCCTGATTTTCCCTATGAATCCAGGTATTGGCCTGTTCCGGGCGATTAAATATAATATGCAGGGCTTTATATATACCCAGCAAGTAAGATATTCTTTCCAGCGTATCCTGGGAAAATTCTTTAACTGCACCTTTTTTCCAACGATGGAATGTCGCTTTGGAAGGTGAACCCAGTAATATTATTTGCTGTTCATTGCTTAACCCCCACTCTTTCACCAGATTGAAGAAGGCTTTAGCCGCAATCCTGGACCTGTTTTCACTTTTATTCTGCTGCCGCTCTAATACTTGCATGGCACTCTCCTGTAAAAATCAATAGACTCATTTGATACTTATATCAAATAATAGTATCAAATGGAAATATTATCAAGAATTGGTTTTAAGTAACCTCATGAATGAGTGGCTATATTTTTCTTTTAAGACATCGCTAAAAGCTGATAACGATGTCGCTTTCGACGACTTTCCAGTTTTGGAAGGTAATGATCTGTCAATACTTTTCCGGACACACAACTTAATACTTACAACTGCTCAGCGTAATTTTACCTTCAGACATTAATTTTAAATACTTGTCAGGGGCAACTTGAATTAAATATAGCTTCACTTTTGAGTCCTGATAGAATATATACTTTTTCACCAAAGCCATACCCTTTGACATTCGTGAAATCTCTAACAAGAGCATATTTATTGTACCAGTTATAAGATAGGGTTGTAGGTGTAATGCAGTCGCCTCTTTTGTATTCTCCATTTGATTTACAAAACAACTTATTGATAAGCTATGCATGCAATATCACTTCTATCCCTGAATGGAGAAGTTACGAAAACTATTTAACTGTTGGACGAACCGCTATCGCGGAGAAAAAGCCCTCATCCCAATTTGGGGTAACCTCATTAACTACCCATAGAGAGAATAAAAATGCCTTTTGAAATTGAAAGAAAATTTCTAGTGACCGACGATACTTTTAAGCAAGATGCTGAAAAAAAGGTTCGAATTGTTCAGGGATACCTTTCAACGGTGCCTGAACGTACAGTCCGTATTCGTATCAAAGGTGATGCTGGGTATTTGACCATTAAAGGGAAGAGCAACGAATCTGGTGCCAGCCGTTATGAATGGGAAAAAGAAATCAGTGTAACTGATGCTAAAGAATTATTAGAACTCTGTGAGTCAGATGTTATTGATAAAACTCGCTTTTTAATAAAATCAGGAAAGCACACATTTGAAGTTGATGAATTTTATGGTGATAATCAGGGCCTGGTGGTTGCAGAAGTAGAACTTGAATCAGAAGATGAAGCTTTTGAAAAACCAGCATGGCTTGCAGAAGAAGTTACTGGACAAAACAAATATTATAATGCGATGTTAATGGTTAACCCTTTTAAAGACTGGCAGAAATGAATTTCAGATATACACATACGATAATTTATGCTGAGTAGTTACTAATAATCCCTTTAATCCCTTTCCTGAAAGCAAAACACTAAAAGGGTTAGAAAACCCTGATTAACCATAATTATTAGCAGGAATAACAGATAATAATTGATATTTTTCTATGTTCCAACGACAATAAATTATAAGATATCAGGTCAATATTAATTTTCAAATAAACTAATGGAATAATGATGAAAAGTTTTTACTTATTTAGCGTATTAATGATTACTCTGTTTACAATGGCGTTAATCTCTGGCTGTAGTAAAAAGCAGGAGGTTGAAAAAGTTGCAGAAATCAGACCAGTAAAAACAATTATAGTCAAAGCCCCGGAAACGGGCGGTATCCGAAATTTCCCGGGACGTATTGATGCCAATAAAAAAGCCGAACTGTCTTTTCGGGTATCAGGTAAAATACAGGAGTTGGCGGTAAAAGAAGGTGATGAGGTGCGCAAAGGTGATCTGATTGCCAGACTGGATCCAACGGATTTTCAAATTGCCGTTAATGATAAAAAAGCCCTGTTTACCCGGGCAGCCAATGATTACCATCGTGGACAGAAACTAGTTAAAGAAGGTCATATTTCCAAAATGGATTTTGACAAGCTTGAAGCGAATTTTCTCAGCAGCAGAGCCGCATTAAACCTGGCCAAACAGCAACTGGCTTATACTGACCTGAAAGCGCCTTTTGACGGTACAGTGGCCCGTCGTCATATTCAGAATTTTGAGGAAGTTCAGGCCAAGCAGCCCATTGTGACATTAAACGATAACGAAATTCTGGAAGTAAAATTTGATCTGCCTGAAAATCTGATATTGCGTCTGCAAAGAGTCGGAGTCGTAGAAGAAGGTGACGATCTTAAAATGAAAGACAGAATTCCGGTTTTTGCCACCTTTCAGTCTCAGACAGATAAAGAATACCCGCTCACCTTTAAGGAAATGTCCACTAAAGCTGATTCCAGTACCCAGACATTTTCAATCACCTATACCATGAAAAGACCTGAAGATGTGATTATTCTGCCGGGTATGACGGCAACGGTAAAAATTGACTTTAGTAAGGTTATTGAGGCGAAGCATGTTTTTTATCTGCCGGTCAGTGCCGTAATTGCAGATGCTGCATTAAAGCCGGAGGTCTGGGTAGTGGATGAAAAAACCATGCAGGTTGCACCGGTATCGGTAAAAGTGGGTACCATGAAAAGCAATCAAATTGAAGTTACCGAAGGCTTAAAAGACGGTCTTCGAGTCGTGGTGGCCGGTGTTCCCTTTTTATACAAAGGGCTTAAAGTTACCCTGATGAGCCAGTCGGAGCAGGCAGAGGATAATATCCTGCATGAGTCACCGCTGCTGAGAAAAAGCTGTGAACAGAATACTTCTGCCAATACCTCATCAAAGGGATAAGAAATTATGAACATTGGAGAATATTCGGTAAAAACACCGGTTATATCCTGGCTGCTGGTGATAGTTTTTCTGGTGGGCGGTTATAACGGTTTTTTAAAAATGGGTAAACTGGAAGATCCGGAATTTACCATTAAAGACGTCAAAATTATTACCTATTATCCAGGCGCTACCGCCCAGCAGGTTTATGATGAAGTAACCTATCATATTGAAGAAGCCATTCAGTTAATGGCGCAGGTTAAGAGGATAAAGATGTCTATTTCTAGGCCTGGGATGTCTGATATTAGTGTTACCTTTAAAGATAAATACACGACTAAGGATTTTCCGAATATCTATGATGAAGTACGTAGAAAAATTGCAGATATGCTGTATAAGCTCCCGCCGGGGGCTAAGAAACCGATTGTTGTAGATAGTTTTGCTGATGTTTATGGGGTTTACCTGGCCTTGTCTGGAGACGGTTATAGCTATCGTGATTTAAAAGATACTGCAGATTTTCTTAAGAAAGAATTAGTGCTGGTTGATGGAGTTAGAAAAGTAGTTATAGGTGGCGCTCAGACTGAAGTGGTCTATCTGGATATCTCCCGCCAGCGTCTGGGTGAACTGGGCTTATCACTGGAGAAAATAGGCAGGATCCTGCAGTCTCAGAATGTTGTTACCGATGCCGGTAAGGTATTGGTTGGTGATGAATATCTGCGTATTCAGCCAACAGGTGAGTTTAAGTCGGTAAAATTAATTGGTGATGTGTTAATCAGTTCATCGGATAAAAAGCTGGTTTATCTAAAAGATATTGCCAAAATCCGACGTGAATATCAGGCAGTACCGGACGCTCTCATTTTTTATAAAGGCAAACCGGCCTTAACTCTGGGTATATCCATGCTGTCCGGTGAAAATGTCGTACAGGTCGGTAAAAACCTTACAGAAAAATTCCACGAAATTTCATCCCTGGTGCCTGTTGGCATGAACCTGGATGTTATCTATAACCAGCCCCATGAAGTCGAAAATTCAGTTAAAGGCTTTATGTTAAATCTGGTAGCCGCCATTGTCATTGTTATTGTCGTATTGCTGTTGTTTATGGGAATGAGAGCCGGTCTTATTATCGGTTCTGTTCTGCTTATTACGGTGGCCGGTACATTGTTGATAATGGAGTTGTATAGTATTGACTTACAGCGAATATCACTGGGTGCTCTGATTATTGCACTGGGTATGCTGGTTGATAATGCCATTGTGGTGGCAGAAGGCATGATGGTACGTATCCAGTCAGGTATGAATGCGGCCAAAGCAGCCAAAGAAGTTGTTGGCAAGAATGCTATGGCTTTATTGGGTGGAACCATTGTTGGTATTCTGGCATTTTCTGCCATTGGTCTGTCTCAGGATGGGACAGGTGAATTTACACGTACCCTGTTTTATGTGATTTTAATCTCTTTATTATTAAGCTGGGTAACGGCTGTCAGTACTACGCCCTTATTTTGTGCTCTGTTTATTAAACCCAAGAAAAATACTGGTTCTGAACAAAATATCGAAGATGCCTATTCAGGTATTGTCTTCGTGTTTTACCGCAATCTATTAAAAAAAGCTCTGCATTTTCGGGCATTGACCATGACTTTGATTGTGGCTTTATTTGCTGTGGCTGTGTTTGGTTTTGGTTATGCACGGCAGGGTTTTTTTCCGGATTCCAATACCCCAATGTTTTTTGTTGAAATATGGGAAGTGGAAGGCACGGATATCAGTAAAACCCGGGACGATACGCTTAAAATCAGTGAATATATTCGTTCCCTGCCCGGTGTGACAAAAACTACGGAGCTTATAGGCGGAGGGGATCAGCGTTTTTCACTGGTCTATGAACCTAAAGAGCGTAGCACGGCTTATGCTCAGATTATTGTACAGACAGAAACCCGTGAACAGATTGCAGATATATGGCAGAAGACTGATCAGTATATGAAAAAATTTCCGAATATCGAACCTATTATTAAAGCCTTACGGATTGGTCCGGGACGAGACAGTAAAATTGAGGCGCGTATCAGTGGACCCGATGGCGCCGTGTTAAGGCAGCTATCTGAACAGGCCAAAGATATTTTTCGCAAAAATGCCGGAACCAAAGAGATCCGTGATGACTGGCGCCAGCCCGTTAAACTGGTTAAGCCCGTTTTTAATGAGCAAGTTGGACGGCAATTGGGTATTAACTATGAAGATCTGTCCAATGCATTAAAGTTTGCTTTTGATGGTACTCAGGTCGGTTTGTATCGTGATGGTATTCGCTTATTGCCTATTTATAGTCGGGCCGCTGATGAGGAGCGTGAAGATATTGCCAATATTCAGGATATTCAGGTCTGGAGTCCGGTATTACAAAAATCAGTGCCCATTGGTCAGGTTGTTAAACGTTTTGAAACCGTCTGGGAAAATACCGTTATTCGTGCCCGAGACCGGAGGAAAACCATTATAGCCTCGTGTAATCCAGAAACTGGTGTAGGTACGACAGAATTATTTAATCGTTTACGTCCACAGATAGAAGCGATAAAACTGCCTCCGGGTTATAAGCTGGAGTGGGGTGGTGAGTATGAAGATTCAAAAGATGCTGAGGAATCATTATTTGAAGCTTTACCCGGTGGTTTCTTACTGATGATACTAACCACTATATTGTTATTTGGTAAGGTCAGACAACCCTTGATTATCTGGTTAACCGTACCGCTGGCTCTTATTGGTATTACTAGCGGACTATTGCTACTGGACGGAGCCTTTGATTTTATGGGCTTACTAGGTGCTTTAAGTCTGATTGGTTTATTGATTAAAAATGCCATTGTTCTGATTGAAGAAATTGATCAAGAGATTGAAGATGGGGTTGAGTCTTTTAAAGCCATTCTGGACTCAGCCGTCAGTCGGATGAGACCTGTTATGATGGCAGCGGCAACGACTATTCTAGGTATGCTGCCGCTGCTTTCGGATGTCTTTTTTGTTAATATGGCCATTATTATTATGTCCGGACTGGCTTTTGCTTCTGTTTTAACACTGATTGTTGTCCCAGTATTATATTCCTACTTTTTCAAAGTAAAATATCGGGAAGATGCCTGATTTACAACTTTTAAATGGACAGAAAAATAATATGCCAGTTAGTTATCGATTTGGAGACTATCAAAGTGAGCTTGGAGCCAGTCACAGGACAATAAGTGCCAATCGTTTTTTCCCAAAACTGGAGAAAGATCCACAGGGTCATGTTATACCGCATAAGCGTAAACCAATAAAACTAAAATCTGCTGAAAAATTAGTTTATTGCGACCCTATCTTTCAGTACGCATTATCCTAAATAAATTAAATAGTGCAAGGCTAATGGCTCCGGCGATTAGTCCAAGCAGCATATTAAGCAGCAGGGCTGTAATGGGAACTATAATTATGCCAATGGTGGGGATAGTATTTAGCCATAATTCCAGATTATGTTCCTGAGTGAGCAGGTAGGGCAGACCATGTGCCAGAATACCGCCACCCACCAGAAACATGGCGGCAGTGCCGACAATGGACAGCGTTTTCATCAGCAGGGGAGCAAAAGCCAGTAAAGCTCGACCCAGAGCTCGTTTGAGCTGGCCTGCCAGTCGTTTGCTGTGGTCTTTGATTAGATAAAATCCGGCATCATCCAGTTTGACAATGCCGGCAACCAGGCCATAAACACCTATAGTCATTATAATGGCTATGGCTGATACCACCGAAACCTGAGTGATAAATTCGGAGTCTTTTACGGTACCCAGTGCAATAACCACAATTTCTGCCGATAAAATAAAGTCAGTGCGAATGGCGCCGCTAATTTTTTTTTGTTCAAAGGCAAGCAGATCGACGTTTGGATTGTGCAGGGCACTGACAATATCATCTTGTGTTTCAGACCTGGTTTTAGTCTGCTGCAGGTTATGTAGAATTTTTTCAAATCCTTCATAACAGAGATATAATCCACCAAGCATTAATACCGGTGTGATCAGCCAGGGAATAATAGCACTGATTAATAGTGCGGCAGGCACCAGTATTAATTTATTTTTTAAGGAACCTTTGGCAACAGCCCAGACAACCGGAAGTTCTCTGTCAGCACGAACGCCGGAGACCTGTTGAGCATTAAGAGCCAGATCATCGCCTAAAACGCTGGCGGTTTTTTTTGCTGCTATTTTTGACATCAGAGCGATATCGTCCAGTACTGTAGCGATATCATCCAGTAGAGCTAAAAGGCTTGAGCCTGCCATCTTGATTCCTCTTTATTAGAGGCTTATTTGATCACAGAGTCAGATTAATTTCAATTAATTTAGCGCTCAGGCGAGAGCGTTTCCATCAGATCAATTAAAAATTCGGATTCTTCCCGATCCATGGTCTGCCATTTATCTATTTCCAGACTATTAAGGATTTTCAGGGCAGCCGGATCATTGTTCATGGATAACAGGGCTTGCTGTAGTTTCTGTTGTTCAGTAAATGCGGGACCGGCCAGAAAAGCATGATGCAGTACGTGGATTTTACTGCTAATAATACTATGTAACTGCTTTTTCACCAGATTAGAAAACTCATCATAAGCGTCAGCGAGCAGAAAACCAATATCTGCTTCTCCATTAATCAGTTTTTTGGCGACAGTGATATAGTTGCGGCAGATAACCGGCTCAATATCCTCGGGTGAAATATCAGCCGGTTCCAGCATTATCAGGCCAATGGTGTTGACATCGGGAACATCAGTCATGGCCACCCTTATACCGGGTGACAGGGTTTCGATGTCGTCTACAGGATGCTGTGCATTACAGACAATAATGGTTTCATCCTGAGTACCTACAGGCTGCACTATGGGACTGAATTCTTTTTCCCGTACCAGTTTAGCAATATCACAGGGATTGGCATAAATCAGATCGATGCTATCGTTGTTAATGGCATCTGTCAGTTCACTAAAATCATTCACCAGATCAATATGGATATGAGTATCGATTTTTTTTTGCAGCCAGGTATTAAAAATATACCAGCCGGAAATAAGTTCGGGCTTGAAATCCGGACTGATAGTCATATTAAAAGGCATGGTTTAATCCTCTATAGCAGGCTATATTTCAGGCGTATTAGTAACACGTAATGAGAAGCCTGAAGCCATAAATTTGTGAGTTAATATATCTTTTTTGGAATTATTCAGCTTAAATTACCGTATCTGCCTATAGGCAGATACTCTTATGAAGTTTAAAATTATGCTGAGTAGTTACCTTTTATTTAGAATAAAGTCGGATACAGCTCAATACATTCAGCCACTTTTTTTGCGGAGGGTTTTCTGCGCACTGAGGTATAGCTGACAATTTTTCCAGCACGAATATTGGGAATGACTGTGGCATAAACCCAGTAATACCCACCATCTTTTCTAAGATTTTTAACATAGCCATGCCATTTTTGTTTTTTTTGTATGGTTTCCCAGAGTCCGGCAAAAGCGGCCGGAGGCATAAAGGGATGCCGCAAAATATAATGGGGCTGGCCTATTAATTCTTCCTCGGTAAATCCGGACATAACCAAAAAGGATTTATTGACATGGGTTATAATGCCGTCCAGATCGGTTCTGGAAACGATTAGACAACCTTCAGGAAACTGAGTTTCAATATCGGTATATAAGACCTTTCTTGAACTGCCGTCAAAATAAGT